>DASTML010000087.1:0-81094 GCA_035714175.1 Bryobacteraceae bacterium
GGAAGCACGTCATTGTGACCAACGTTTTACCTACGATGCTTCAATGGAGCCGCAGTCCGGAGACTGCGGAAAGGCGTCACCAGCACCCACCGCAGGCCCACATGGCAGGCTTCAATGGTGCCGCAGTCCGGAGACTGCGGAAAGCAATATCGCCGCGTGGTTTGCCTTCCATGGCCTCGGGCTTCAATGGAGCCGCAGTCCGGAGACTGCGGAAAGCGCACGCGGCATCCAGTAAGGCTAAGAGGGGGAAGGGCTTCAATGGAGCCGCAGTCCGGAGACTGCGGAAAGGCCCTGGCCCCGATCAGTTGGACCTCCGGCAACTGCGGCTTCAATGGAGCCGCAGTCCGGAGACTGCGGAAAGCCGGCGCCGCGTGGTGGGCCTATCAGAATTGGTCAAGCTTCAATGGAGCCGCAGTCCGGAGACTGCGGAAAGGCGGCGGCTCCGGCGATGCAGGCGCGCTCCATGGAGTGCTTCAATGGAGCCGCAGTCCGGAGACTGCGGAAAGTCTTTCCGCTGATGCCCGCATCTACGACAACCTCAAGGCTTCAATGGAGCCGCAGTCCGGAGACTGCGGAAAGCGGGTTCCCCGGCACCGGTGGATCGCTTGCGGTCAGGCTTCAATGGAGCCGCAGTCCGGAGACTGCGGAAAGCCCGAACAACTGCATATTGATCCGCTTCTCGACGCGCTTCAATGGAGCCGCAGTCCGGAGACTGCGGAAAGACAACCGCGAATGCCCTACCTCCTACATCACGGCTGGCTTCAATGGAGCCGCAGTCCGGAGACTGCGGAAAGGGCTCGCCTACTAACTATTCTATTATCAATGATCTGGGAGCGTGTTTGCGAGCGGTGGGAAACTGTGGGTGTTTTCATCAGGGCTCGCCGTTCTCCGATATCTGTTCTTTCCCGTATTATCAACACCTTAGCTTGCCGCGAGCGGTCCCCGGGGTTTGCTCATCGCCTCACCCCTCGCACACCGCCACTCAGCGTGTCACGAACGCCGGGTAGTCGCCCAGTTCCCCGTCCAAAACTCTCGCCAGCAGGCGGGCTTGGATTTCCAACATCCTTCTATAACTCACCCGGTAGTCGAACAAGGGGTGGGTCACCAACGTGTCCATCCGCAATTCGTAGGCACGGAAGAATCCCTTTCTACCGTTGGGCGTGAGCGCGACGCTTTTCCCCTGGCGCACGAAGTCGCCCGAGGCCACCATTCCATTATTCAATGCCGTCAACACCACGGAGTCGGCAATGAGGGGGCGGAATGGTTCCATGAGATCCAACGCCAGCGAAGGACGACCGAAACGAGGCTGATGGTAGAAACCGGAAAGAGGATCAAACCCCACCGCATAACACGCGATGGTGAGGTCCTTGGCGAGCATGCTGTAGGCGAGCGACAGCAAGGCGTTGACGGGGTCTCTGGGCGGACGGCGGTTGCGATGCTCAAAATCAAAGGTTCCCAGTCCATCCTCGGCTTTGATCATGCCCGCAAAGGCTCCGAAATAGATTCGCGCCGCATTCCCCTCCACTCCCAATAACGAATCCAGATCCTTGGCCTCTTCCGCATCCTGGGCGGCGTTTTTGAGGGCGGTGAGCCACTCGGGGCGGGGCTCTATATGATTTCTTTGCAACAGGACGCGCTGATTCCTGATCTTGGCCGCGATCAGCGAACGGGCGAGTTTGCGGGAGAACCAGAGATCTTCGGTGAGGCGGAATTGGGCGCGGCGCAGAAAGACATTCCTGGTGTTCATGCCGGTGGTCATTCCATAAAACCACCCGCCTTGCGAGAAGTAACTGACCGGCACTTCGTTTTCCAGCAGGGTCTGCAAGGTCTGCGTGCTGATCTGGATGTTGCCGTATAGGTTGACCTGATTCAGTTCATGAATACGGGCTTCCTGGACGACCCGCTCTTTTTCCTTGATCTGGAGCACATCTCCGGATTTGCCGACCCGCAGACCCTGCGTATTGAGGTAGAGGGGGCGGCGCTCCTCCCTGGGCGTGACAAGGCGGCGGACTTCGCCTTCGGAACGAGCCGGTTTGCGGGGCGGGACGTCGCCGGTGAAGAGATCCATTTGCTTCCGCTCCGGGTCCCAGGCGCGGAGCAGGTTGGTTTCATCGGGGAGGCAGATGCCATTCAGGGAGCAGCCGTTGCACTTGGGCGAATCGTCCAATGGCGGCGGAATCACGCCGGCGGCGGCTACCTGCCAGGCGGAAGAGACGGCGTGTTCGGCCATGGCGATGGCGGCGGGGGTAATGGCGATACGAACGCGCTGCCGGGTTTTCTGGTAGAAGACCAGGGCGGCGTCACAGAGGAACCCGGCCTCGCGGAGGAGCAGCGCCTGGAGAATGACTTGGACCTTGTCGGCGTCCCAGGCGTCGATGAGGCCGGAGGCCTCCTGTTTGGGTGCACCATGTTTGTAGTCAACCGGGGTGACGCGATTGCCTTCGCCTTCCACGAGATCGAGAGTTGCGATGACCCGGAGGCGTTCCGAACTGAGGGTGACGGAACGGGCGTGGATCTTTTCCTGTGGACTGGCATCTATCGACCCGCCTGGTTGATCGACACGGTTGTGCTGCCAGGCGCCTTCGAGGGTGTCGGCACTGTGGGCGAAGAGACCTTCCACCCACTCATAGAAGAAGAGGCGGGGGCAGTAGGTGAACTCATTGACCATGCGGGCGGGCAAGAGATCCGGCAGTTTCCGTTCGTGTGCGGGTTGGGGATTGTAGAGCGGTAGCGCACCCATGTGAACCTCCTGGCTAGACGATGAGGCAGGGGGCATCGACCGCGGTGTACGGTTTGCCCATGGCTGTGATGATTCGTTCGCCGCGGCTAGCGGCGGGGCCGAGACAGACGAAGAGGACCTGATCTTCCCGGTGGTGGATGACGGCGGAGATAGCGGCGCGGCATTCGACGAGGTCCGCGGCGGTTAGCTGGCACTCGAAGACACTGAATTGGAGGTGATCTCCCCAGCCGCGCATGATTTTGAAGACGGCGCGGAGGCGTTTGGCATCCGCGATGTCGTAGCAGACGAGGTAGGAGTGACGCATGGCGGCCTTTCAGACGGCACGGGCGGGCCGGAAGCTGACTTTGAAGTTTGCTCCTTGCCCGATGCGGATACGGGGGGCGCGGAAGAGTTCGGCGATGCCCATGGCGCGGAGAAGGGCGCGGTTTGGTTGTTTCTCCTGGAGTTCCGGGTAGCTGAGAAGCGAACGCACGGCATCGACGGCGAGGGGCGTGTCCCAGAGCGGCCAGGTGAACTCTTCGCGATTCGTGTTTTTCCTGAATGCCGTGGTGCGCAAGCCCTTTTGTGTCGGCTGCACGGGGAAGAGGGGGAGGGCTTCAAACGCGAGCCGGTTGGCTCCCCAGACGGTCCAGGCGCCGTCTTTGCTGGGGTCGCTGGCGCGGAGGGCGTATTCAGCGGCGTCCTGCGGGTCCCAGCGGAAGGATAGGGACTTGTCGGCGTAGCGCCACCGTTCAAAGAGGGCTTCCCGCAGTTGATCGAGGCTGAGGTCCCTGGACAGCCGGACCACGGTGGTGATGAAGTCCTGGTGGCCGGAACCGGTGATGAAGCAGAGGTTGGTGTACTCGACGCGATCCTTCTGGTCCGCGATACAGACTTCGGAGGCGAAGGCGGCGGCGTACGACGAGGCGTCCGGATCATCTTGTACGGCGTTCATGTACGCGCTGAAGTCTTTTGGCGGGACGGTGAGGTTGACGGCGCGGAGCTTTTCCAGGTGAGCGGGTATGCGGCGGGAGAGATCCAAGAGCCGTTGACAAAGGCCGTCGCTGGAAGCGGGTTCCGGGAGCGTGAGCACTGGCCGCCAGACGCTCTGTTCGAGACGCCAGTGCAGGCGGGCTTCGGGCAGCATGCGGAGCGCGCCGAGAGCGGCTAGGTAGGCCAGCGGATTGGAGCCGGAGAGGCCGGTGAGGAGGAGTGTGTGGTTCACTGGTTGGCTTCCTTTTCCGTTTGCTGGTCGAGAATGATTTGCGCCTGGCTACTGGCTTTCCAATCCGAGACGCGAAGAAGCGATTCGAGGTAGGCGAGTCCCCACCAGCCGTATTGGCGGGTGAGACGCCAGAAGCGCTCCGCAATGCCCTGGTCGAGACGGTGGGGGGCGTGGGCGAGGCGCTGGTCCGATTCGATGTTGACGCCATGGCAAGAGACGGGCGGGGGCGCTCCATCGAGTACGACCGGGGGGAAGGCCCGGCAGTATCCGTGATGGGAGGCGATGAGATGCAGGATGAGGTCCCGGTGCGGGTCCGGGGGGAGGGCCGCCTGGGCGAACTGGAGGGACAACAGTTCGTGGCGGAAGCCGTCCGGAGGAAGCAGCGGGCTGCCGGTTCTGTTTTCGCGGCTGCCGGGACGGCGTTGGAGGCCCTTGGCGAGGGGCGCGGGCGCGAGGCGGGCCACGGCGGCATTCCCATGGAAGAGACGGGTTTGGAACCTCTCATCGATTTTGCCCGTATCGTGCCAGCGGGCGGCGGTAGTGAGAGCGGCGGCGAGGTCTGCGGGCAGGAGCGCGAGCGCGGCGGATTCCACTTCCTTGCAGACCTGCGCCGTGTGGTCCTTGAGTAAGACAGGCGCTCCGTTGGAGGTAGCGTCATCCCCGGCATCTTCGGCCATGGCGGTCAACGTCCGGCGGCTTTCGACGATCCATGCCGGGTCCGGTCCCGGATAGCGATCCAGGCGGAAGCGGCGGAAGGGGTTTTGGACCACTAGCTGGAGGGCCGGGAGCAGCCACTCATCGAGAAGCGGTTGGGGGGTGGCGCACTCGGCGGCGGCGGACGCTTTCGCTGCTTCTGTGCAGTGGTCCCACGTGACATGGTCCACGGGTATTTTGAGGAGCGTCCGGAATGGTTCGGCTCGTTCGGAGGGCCAAGTATCCAAAATTGCCGGATGGATGCGGAGGCGGAGGCGATCGTTGTTCTCCCAGAGGGCTTGCCCGGCGACATCGGCGATGGCGTCCGGCGGGAAGTAGCCGAGGGGCGTGCCGGGAAACTCCGAAGCGGGGAGGACGACGGTATCGCCGGGGCGAAGCTGTCCCACTCCCTGCATGACCAGTTGTTTGTTCTCCGGGGCGCTGGCGCGCCAGACGAGAACCGTTTTTTCGGTGGGACGTGTTTGGGACGATGGGGTGGAGTCTTGCGTACCGGGTCCTTCGAGATCGCATTCGGGTGGGGCGTCTCCGGTCTCCAGGCGGCCCAACAGCCACTCCCGCAGCGTCCAGATTTTGACAGGGAGTATTTCGTTTACGGCCGGTGGCGCGGTTCTGACAATTGTGGCCCAGGAGCCTTTGTTGGACCCGGTGAGATCGGCGCGCCAGAGGACGCCTATTTCGGCCGCGCCGGACTGCCTGCCATGGAGGAAGAATTCGACGGACGGTTCGGGTTCCGGTTTGGGGTTGGTTTGGACGAGGGCATCCAGGTGTGCGGGGAGGAGGCAGGGCGGGTCTGG
Source organism: Bryobacteraceae bacterium (assembly GCA_035714175.1). Lineage (GTDB taxonomy): Bacteria > Acidobacteriota > Terriglobia > Bryobacterales > Bryobacteraceae. Next base: position 5,453 of record DASTML010000087.1, read on the forward strand.
AGCGGCGGGCAGCATGAGTTTGCGGTCGTCCGGGTGCATCCTGTCCCAAAGCTCGGGTATGGATTGCCCGTTATCCCGTATGGAGAAAGAGCGCTCCGCGTGGCCGGCAAAGCGTGCGGCCAGCCATTCCCGGGCGGCGGGCAGGGCAGGGCCATAGGGGTACGGGGGCTTTTTTGCGTCATCGGCGGGGACGACGATGACGGCTTGGGCAGCGTCCTGTTGCCCGGCGCGATTGAGGCGGCCAAAGCGTTGGAGGAGGGCATCGATACTGGGGAGTTCGGTGACGAGAGCGTCAAAGTCGAGATCGGCTCCGACTTCGAGACATTGCGTGGAGACGATGAAGGACCGGGGTTCGTCCGGGGAGCGTGCGGCTCCGGCGGCGACGGCTTGTAGGGCGCGGTTGACGCGGCCGCGATCCACGGGGCGCATGCGGCCGGTGACCAGGGTGCAGTCCTCGTTGTTGAGGGCGCGGGCGACGGCAACGGCGGTATCGACGCGGTTGACCATGACGGCAATCCGCTTGCAGGCGGGGCGGGCGGCGAGTTGGCGGGCTTCGCGGACGAGGTCGGCCGCGAGCTTTGCGCTATCGGCCGTTTTGTGCTTGGAGAGGACGAGGCGCGCGGGTTTGGGGGCATGCAGACGGCGGTAGAGCGGGCTGGCGGTATCCTCTTCGTCGGCTGGCAGGAGTTTGAAGCTCGTGCCGCCCGGCTGGGAGGGCGTAGCGGTCATTTCTACGAATTGAAAGCGGCCGGGAAGGGGGCTGCCTTCGCGAAACCGTTCGATGCGGGAGAGTGTACGGGCGAAGGCTTGGGAGCAATGGGCTTCATCGAGGAAGAGAATGGCGTCATGGGCGATGAGGCCGGCGTGAATGGGTTGGCTGCTGGCGGAGACGCCGTAGCCGCGAAAGAGGAGACCGGAGCCGACCTGATCGACGGTGGTGGAGATGACCGTAGGTTGGAGGGGGGACCGGACCCAGCTTTTGTTGCGGAACGCGCCGCCCCGGAGGCGGACTTTGGCAAGGGGGGTATCGCCGCCGCCGGCGAGCCGGAGGAGTTCTTCACGGACCAGGGCGAGAGCTCCCTGGGGCGGGTCGTCCAGCTCGGTAGCGGCTTTGGATAGAGAGTTTTCGTAGACCTGATCGACGATGGTTTTGCGATCGACGACGAAGAAGATGCGGCGGGGACCGCGGCCGCAGGCGAGGGCGAGGACGGCGATATCGATGCAGGCGGTTTTGCCGCTGCCGGTAGGGAGATCAATGACTTCGGGCCAACCGGAACCGGCGATGACCTGGGCGGCGAGGCGTTCCTGCCAGGGGTAGGGCGGGTGGCCGTGGAGGCCGGAGAAGAAGTCACGGAAGAGCTGGGGCGTGAACGTGAGGCTCATAGGGGGACCTCTTTGTACGGGCGGAATAGGCCGTAGCCGCGGTAACGGCCGCGGCCGATGAGCACGGGGCCTTCGAGTTCGCGCGGGAACCGGATGATGGCGTGGACGTGATACTTGCAGAGTCCAGGGCCGCCGTGGGCGAAGGGGGGCATGTCGTCAACGGAACCTGCGCCGGTGAATGGGGAGACGGTGCGCAGTTCGACGGATTCCGCCATGGGATACCGGGCGGACTGGATGGCCTGGGCGAGGATTTCGGCGGCATGCCCTTCGCGCTTTGGATGGTGGTGCAGAACGACGGGCGTGACGCTGGCCCAGACCTGGGAGGGGCCGGTCCAACGGCGGGTTTGGAGGTTGAGCCGGGAAGAGAGAGCCGTGGCGAGTTCGACGTCCCAATGCCACCGCGCCGCGTGGTTCCAAAGGGGTTGCTTCTGGGGCGTGCCATCGGGTTTCAGCAGCCAGTTTCCGAGGCGTTCCCGCAACTCGGCGCGTCCGGCGGCGGTGAAGCCGAGGTTGCGCGGGAGCGCGATCGCGAGACCGAGAATATGACCGTCGGCATAAGCGGCGCCGATGTAGGGGATGGGGAAGAAGGCGGCGTGGGGCTGTTGGGACGGTTCGCCGGAGGGGGCGTGACCGCTGAGCCACTCCGGAGGGTGGGAGTTTTCCGGCTTCATGAGAGAGTTGCGCAGGGCGGCGGTGAGTTGCTGCGTGGATTCGAGGCCGAGGGCGCAGCCTTCCTTTTTTTCGAGGATGATGAGCTGTGGGTCAAACGGCCCGTGGAGGAGGGACTGGCTGTCGGCGCCCTGCTGAAACTCGCGGTAGCCTTGCCATGCGTGCAGGGTGGGGCGTTCCGGTTGGGGCGGGCCGAGGGGGAACTGCTGTTTGATCTGTTTGCGAATCCTGGTTTGTCCGGATTTGGGAGCGGATTCGAGTTGATTCTGGAGGGTTTCGAAGGCCGTGATGGCCGCCAGGTTGTAGCTATGTTCGAGATTGGCGAGCGTGCCGGCGACGGGGATACGGAGACGTACGGATTGGAGCGCGGCATCCGGCAGCCAATTGGGTTCGGCGGGCGCGGGAGGGTTTTCCCCACCGGCGACCCATACCTGGGTGAGGGATGCGGAGTAGCCGATGCGCGTGACGCCGGGGCAGAGCGCGCGCAGGGCCCGTTCTATCTCCGGGGGAGGCGCCTGGGACCAGAGGAGATGGACGAACTCGGAATCCGGGCGGGTCTTACGAAAGGTGCGAAGTTGCTTCGTTCGCTTTTCGTTCACGCCCGCATCGTCATTGACGGGGACGTAGGCTTCGACGTTGGACCGGTGCGAGGCGGACGAAACGTGGATGGCGGGCGGCGGCTGGGATTCGAGCCAAAGCAGCGCGGCGCGCCCGGCGGCGATGGCCGTCTCGCCCGCGTTCGTTGTGTAGTGGGCAGCCGCGAGAGCCATGAAGACGCGGCCGGGGTGGGGCGGCCATTCCGGCGTACCGGTAGAGAGGTCCGTCGCTGCGGCGTACCCGGTGAGATACCGGATTCCGATGGCGAACACGGCTATTCGGCCTCCTTGAGGGCCTGGCTCTTGGCTACGAGGGCGAGCAGTTCGGGTGTGGGGGAGAGGACCAGTTTGTCTTCGAGCCACGAGAGGCCAGCGGCTTTGGCGGCAGCGATGGCTTCGTTGCAGAGGGCTACGGCTTCGGTTCCGGTGAGGGTGAAAGTTTCGGGATTCTGGCCGGGGGTGTCGAGGAGTTGCCAGGTACGGCTTTCGTCCGGAAAAAGCTGGCAGCGGGAGCGAAGACTGGTTCCGCGTTCACCGGCGAGGACGGCGGCGGCGAGAGCGAGAGCGGCGAGGACAGCCTGCGCGGCGAGATCGCGGGCCGCGTCTTGCTGGCCGTTAGCGGGAAAGCGCAGTTTGCGAAGAGCCCCCAGGGAGACAACGGTGGTTTGTTCGGCGTATTCACAGCGGAGCCCGGAGTTGGCGTTTTCAAAGACGATGTTGCCGTGGTTGAGTTCGGAGGGTTTGAGGGCGTCCTTGTCGTTGGAGAGTTCGAAGCCGTCCTTGGTGGGCTTTACTTTGGCGGCGGTGGCGGATTCGAGGGGGTCGATACGGAAGCCGCGGCGGATTTCGGGGCGGGTGCAATCCACGGCTATGATTTCGGAGACAAAAGCACGTTCGAATTTGGCTCCGAGACCGCCGGGCTTTTCGGGGGAGCCCCACATGCCGAAGATGAGAGCGGTGGGGCAGAGTTCATAGATGGGGCCGGCGTTCCAGAGGTTGGCGCGTTCCCAGGATTTGGCGTAGGAGGAGTGTTGGAAGCGAACGCCATCGGGGAGTTGGCTATCGCGGAGGATGGCATCGGCGAGACGGTGGGGGACATCGAGGCTGGTGAGGTTGTCGATGGGTTTGGCGAAGGTCGCGGTGGCGGAGAAGTCCACTTCGATGAGGGGGAAGAGGAGTTGGCCGTCGAAATAGGCCTGTTTGAGGGCGAGTTCGGCGTGGTTGGCTTCGGACTGGACGGAATTGAGGAGGATGCAGTCCACTTCGCGCGATGTTCCATCGGCGTTGGGGAAGCGGCGTTTTTCGGAGGAGTAGACGCCGTCGGCGTAGGTGGCGGGGAAGATTTTGTCTCCCTGGCCTCCCACGGGTTGGAGGCGGGTAACGGAGCGGAAGGCGGCGGCGCGTCCGGAGACAGCTTGCCGGAGGCGTGCAAACGTGAGTACTTGTGCCATGGCACCTCTTTGGGGAGTAGGTAAATATAAGGCCGCGGGCACTCTTGGCGAGCGCGCGTGGGTATGGCCACTTACAGAGGACTTGTGTTGGTACTTATATCAGTAAACGATGCTGTTTGCAAGTAAGTGAATCTGGTATGACAAATTGGCCTGCCGGGAGAGAATGCGGGCTCGGAGCGGGCGGAGATGCGAATGCGGCGTACGACGGTTTCGCCTGGGGCGGGGGTGAGTGGGGAAACGGCGGAGAAAGGGAAGTTCGATGGCGTCCAGGGTGGGGTTCTGGAAGGCGAAGCCGTGGCCGTTTTCCAGCCGGACTTCGAGATTGTGGCCGATTACAAGGGGAAAATGAGTTGTGTTTCTTTGATGCCACGATCCCGCTCGTAGCGTCCTCGTGGGCGGGGTAGAAGTCAGCGGCGGATTGACCCGGCAGACGTCCGAGGCCTTCAGACGGGGAGAAAGGCCGCCGCTGGGAGGGCGGCGGCCTCGATTTTAGGCGCGCGTTAGTTATTGCCCGCGGGGGCGGCCTGCAGGAAAGTTACTAACCAATCGTCAACGGCGGCCACTTGCTCGGGGACGTTGTTATGTCCCGTTTCGAGGGCGAGCATGAGTTTCTTCTGGCCTGGTATTACATTGTAAGACGAGTACATAGACGTTGGGGGGCAGGTTTCATCGTTGAAGCCCCAGGTATAGAGGCCGGGTACTTTGACTCGGCGGGCGAAATTGACCACGTCGTAATAGGCCGTTGTCGCGATCTTGTCGGGCGTGCGATGGGACTGGGGGCCGTCGGCACGGAACATGTGGGGCCAGCCGCCGGCGCGGTTGTGGAGGTAGCCGGTGACGTCGGAGAGGGCGGGGTAGTAGGCGGCGAGGCCGCGGACGCGGGGGTCGAGGGCGGTGGTGATGATGGAGAGGGCTCCGCCCTGGCTGCCGCCGGTGACGGCGAGGCGGGAGCCGTCCCATTTGGGATGGGAGGTGAGGTAGTCATTGGCGCGGACGCAGCCGAGGTAGACGCGGCGGAAGTAGTAACGGTCGCGATTGTCGAGGCCGAAGGTGTTGTAGCCGTTGAGGGCTCCGGTTCCGAGGGAGTCATAGAGAGACTGGTCCATGGTGACGGGGATGCCGTGGATACCGATTTGGAGGGTAATGATTCCTTTGGCGGCGAGGGCGGCACGGCCGCGGTAGGGACGGACGCCGGCGCCGGGGACGATGAGGAGGGCGGGGTATTTGCCGGGGGCCTTGGGTTCACAGAGAATGCCGTAGAGGCGGGAGGGGATGGAGCTATTGCCGATGTTCTGGAGGTTGAGGTGGTAGCAGTTGGCGGCGGAGTCTCCATATTCGGGGAGGGGGGTGAGCCGGGCGTCGATGGGGATTTGGGCGAGGGCGGCTTTGCCGGAGGCCCAGAATTCATCGAAGTCGGCGGGGTCCTTTTGGGTGGGTTGGATGGCTTCGGGGCGGAAGCCGGCGGTGGCGAGGCCGCGGTAGGTCTTGCCGTTGTGTTCGAGGGTGACGATGCAGCGGAGGAAGCCGGGTTCGGAGAGGGTGCCGCCATCGACAGTGAGACCGGAGGCGGGGAGGGCGGCGGTCTGTTCGATCTTGGGCGGCATCATCTCGGGGCCGATTTTGTAGGTAACGCGGGCTCCGGGGAGGGGGTGGCCGTCCTGGATGGCGGTGATGTGGAAGCGGACGGGTTGGCCGGGCTGATAAAGCCAGTTGGCGTGGTCCGTGGTGACGCGAAGTTGGACGACGCCGACGCGGTCTTGCGCGAAGGCGGCGAGGAGGGTGAATAGGAAGAGGGCCAGGCGAATCATAAGGCTAACTTACGATATCGCGCGGGGTTACTGGATGGGGAGTTTTCGTTCCGGGCTGGCGGCCGAGGGGGTGAGGAGTTGTCCGTGGGCACGGTGATGGAGATCGCGTCCCATATTGAGAATGCTGAAAGATTGCCGTTGGGGAGCACCGCCGCCGACGGGGGTGAAGAGCGAGAGTCCGGACGGGAAGAGGAGCAGCTTGCGGCGGGCGGACGAGACTTCCAGCCGAACCGGAAGCGAGACGGACTGCGCGGTAGGGGACTGTATGGAGACGGTGGCGTGATGGGAGCCGGCGGGCAGCGTTGAAGGATCGGCGGTAAGCAGCATGGCGGCAGCTCCGCCCGGTTCCAGAACACAGGACGGCAGAGGCAGAGAGCCAGGGCGCATCGGACAAAACGGAGAACTCGACGCGGGGGCGGAGGAGGAGCGGATCTCGATTGCCGAGGAAACGGGACTGGTTCCGGCCAGCGCGTCGATAGAAGCTGACTTTTAGATCGAAGGCCGGCTGTCCGGAGGCACCCAGGGCCGTAAGGAACGGTAGAAGAAGCCACGTGACGTGAAGGTGCATAAGTTTTGAGAAAAGTTGGCTGATGGCGCCACAGCGATTAGGGGGCCACGGCGGGCGGAATCGGAACATGCGGGCGGGCCAGCCACAGGTCTCCCCTAAGAAAAGCGTGAGAATCGAATGAACTGGGGCATGGCAAAGCGATTGCAATGTGGACAGGCATGCGAATCCTCTTCTTTTTCGTTTTGGCTGGCGCGCTATTGTGGGCCGGGGATCACGAAGCCGCGCTGTATGAGCGGGGCGTCCGGTTGGTGAAGGCCGGAAAATGGGAGCAGGGGCTATTGACCCTGGAGACGTTGGTGCGCGCTTATCCGAAGACAACGCTGCGCGGGCCGGCCGAGGCGGCGCAACTCTTCGGCCGCGCACAGATGCGGGAAGAAGAAGGGAAGCGAGAGGCGGCGTTGCTGACGTGGGAGACCTTAACGCGGGTATATCCGAAAAGCGAGTTTGCGGAACGGGCGCGAAAGGAGATGGAGCGGTTGGCCGGGAAGTGACAGGCGCGGGGGCGCTATCATAAACACTCCTATGCGATTGCTACTGTTGTTCTCGCTGGCGGCTGGCGTTTGGGCGCAGCCGGCCTATGATGTACTGCTGAAGGGCGGCCACCTGATTGATCCGAAGAACAAGGTGAGCGCGCTGCGGGATGTAGCGATCAAGGACGGGAAGGTGGCGGCCATTGCGCCGTCCATTTCACCGTCGGAGGCGCGCAAGACGATTGTCGTGAGCGGGCTCTATGTGGTTCCCGGTCTTGTGGACATTCACGCGCATGTGTTTTCGGGGACAGGCGGCCAGGGGCTAGCCGGCGGCGATTCCAGCATTCATCCCGACAGCATTTCGCAGAAGCTGGGCATCACGACGGTGGTGGACGCGGGGTCCAGCGGACGACACAACTTTGCGGAGTTCCGGCGGACAATTATCGACCGGGCGCGCACGCGCGTGCTGGTGTTTCTGAACATCGGCGGGCAGGGCATGCCGGGAGACGAGCGCGAGCAGAACGTGGACGATATGGACGCCAAGGCCGCCGCGGCTCTGGCGATGAAACACAAAGACGTGGTGGTGGGCATCAAGGTAGCGCACTACACGGGCCCGGACTGGACGCCCGTGGAACGGGGCGTGGAGGCAGGGACGCTTGCCAATATTCCAGTGATGATCGATTTTGGCGCATTTCGCCTGGAACGGCCGTTTCAGGACCTGGTATTGAAGAAGCTGCGGCCGGGCGACATCTACACGCACGCCTACTATGCGCCCGTTCCTTATTTCGACAAACAAGGCATGCTGCTGCCCTACCTGCGCGAGGCGCGGAAGCGGGGAGTACTGTTCGACGTGGGTCATGGCGGCGCGGCGTTCGAATTCAAGCAAGCGGCGCGGGCGGTGAAGCAGGGCTTCCCGCCGGACACCATTTCGACGGACGTGCACTCCGGCAGCCTGAACGCCGGGATGAAGGACATGTTGAACGTGATGGCGAAGTTTCTGAATATGGGCCTGGGGCTGGAGGATGTGATCTACCGTTCGACATGGAACGCGGCGCGCGCGATCCGGCGGGAAGAACTGGGCCACCTGTCTGTGGGCGCGGCGGCCGACATCGCGGTGTTGCGCGTGGAGAAGGGCGACTACGGGTTTGTGGATTCGTGGGGCGCGGGCATGCGCGGAATGATGAAGCTTTCGAATGAACTGACGTTGCGGGATGGGTACGTTATTTACGACACCAACGGCCGCACGCGGGAAAATTGGGACAAGCTTGGCGACTATCAGCCGCAGGGCGAGCCGTGGTGGGACCAGACGCGGTCCAGCGGCCCGCTGCGCCGGAAAAAGTAGTTAGAAACGGGCCTCGTAGACGTTGCCTTCGGCATCGGAGGCGATGACGAGGCCCGCAGTCTGTTTGGCTCCGGTGACGTTGTTGATGGCAGCGGGGCCATCTATGAGCGTGTGCGCCGGGAGTGAATGCGCCGGCGCGGAGGGGACGGGCCGCGCGGCCGGCGTGGCGATGTGGACAATGCGGCTGCGGGCGGGCTTGGCGCGGCGCACGGCGACGGTGTGGAGCAGATGGAGCGTGCGCTGATCCGCACTGAGAAGGGCGATAGGGCGTGTGGGTTGCTCCGTAGCGGTAAGCGGGGCGTAGGGCAAGTTGCGCCATTCTCCCTGCGGGTTGCGGATCCGCAACACCTGTTGAGGCTGGCCTTCAGTATCGACGGAGTTCTTCGTGGCCACGTAGAGCGTACCGTCCTTCGCAACGGCGGCGCTGATGTGATCGTCGGCAGTATTGCCGCCGTGATCCGCGGTTTCCGGGGGCAGCCACCGCGTACCGTCGTGACGGCGGAAGTAGACGGCGTCGGCCGCCTGGTCCGACCAGAGGACGCCCACTCCGCCGGGGAACGCGATGATCTGGCAGATGTCATCGTCCTTAGCGGCGGTCTGCGTGATCTGTTCCGGCTCCGCCCAGGACCCGCCCGGCGCGGCTGTGCGGACATACATGTGGCGGCCGGAGTTGTAGGCTATCCAGAGACGCCCAGCGGCGTGGGCGATCGTCGCGGTTTCGATGCCTTTGTGGGTGGTGAGGAGGACGGGGGCGGCGCCGGGAGCGTACGTCGCTGTGGCGGGGTTCCAGGCGAGGCTGACGGCGGCGATACGGTCCGTTTCGACGAGGACGGCGTGGACGGCGCCATCGGCCAGGAGAACGTCCGCTTGCGCGGGAAGGCCCCGGAGCGGAGCGTCAAGGGCGGCCTGCCTTTGCCAGCCTTGCGCTGTGCGTTTCCAAACGGCGGGTCCGAATGGGGTGGGAAGCATCGCCCACCAGACGCCGTGGGCGAACCAGAGCTTGGACTGGAGCTTGTCTTTGGTGGCGTCCTTGACGCCGGTCCGGATAACGGCGGGCGATTGGCCGAACAGAGGCGCGGCAGCGGCGGCGGATAGAAAACGGCGGCGGGTGTGCATGCGTGGGGGTTAGCGAGGACGGGCGTTGCGGCGGATATAGTCCTCTACCCTATTTTCGCCCGGTCCGATGTAGTGGTACTGCTCGGCGTAGGGAAGACCGTGTTTCGCACCGGTTTCCCGGTCGCGGGCGAGCACGAACTGGCGGATATATTCTCGATTGGCTGTGCGGTCGTCACTGCCGAGGAGCGGAAGCACCTTGCCTTCGGCGGCCAGGCGAGCTCGGAGGCGGGCTCCCAACTCGCCGGCGGGTCCCTGCGCCTTATTTTCCAGGTTGGCGTCGATTTTTCTTTCGACCCAGGGCGTGATATCGACGACGCGGTTGACCTGCTGCTGGAAGCGGGCGAAGTAGTACTTTTCCGAGACACCGTGGGGCCGTAGACCGGCATCAAAGTGCTCGGGGTAGTCTTTATCGCCACCGGCCATCCAGGCGGCCGCCTCGACGCAGTCGCTGGTGACGTAGTGGTCCGGATTCTCTTCGTAGTGGCCGGTGGGATCATAGGTAATAACGATGTCGGCTTTGAGGAGCCGGAAGAGGAATATGAACCTTTGCCGCAACTCGCTGCGGGCGATGTTGTCCATCATGTGGTTGTTGTAGTTGAGATCGAAGACCTTGCGGACGCCGAAGACGCGGGCGAGGGCGTCGTGGTCGCGGCGGTTGGCGGCGGAGGTTTCTGAGTAGTTGCCGGGGCCGGCCATGTCGTCATTGGTGACGCGGATGAGATACGGGGTTGCGCCTTCCTCAATGAGCTTGGCGAAGAGGCCGCCGGCGAAAATGGGGATGTCATCCGAATGCGGTTGAATGGCAAGGACGGTCTGGCCGGCACGCGGCTTACCGTCGCGTTTGCGTTCAATCACGAGGGGGCCGTGGGAAGTGAAATCCTGCGCGGCGAGAGGGAGAAGAGAGAGAAAGGCGCGGCGGTACATGGGGCGAGTGTAACGCCGTGGGGGGAGTTCGGGCCAGCAGTTACTGGGCGCGGCGTTGGACGCCCGCGTTATGAACGGCTGCGCGCGTGGAAACGGCGGCCATTGAGGCATTGAATATCATCACGGCGGTATCGGAATTCGGATGCTTTCGATGCAGCCAATATTCCGTAACGAGAGCGCCGCCGAGCAGGCCGAATTTGAGCGCGGCGCCGCGAGCGCCGAAACGGCCGTCCGCTCCGCGAAGAGCCGGATTGGATTCGCGGCCCCCCCAACTGGTTCCCACATCGGCTGCCGTGGATGCCGTAAGCGCCACAACGCTCACGCGGTAGAGCATCGTCCGCCAGCGTGATTTCGGACGAGCCTCCTGCGCCGACAATAGGCAGCTTCCGAGAACCAGGTACGCCATCCACTTATTCATGACTCCACAATGCGGCGGCATCACACGCGTGCCTATCCGCCGTGCGTACCGGATCCGATCAGCCCGTGGTCCATGGCCAGCGGGGCGATACGTACGGGATATACCCCGTACGGCTACTCGGGGAATATGCTGAGGCTAAGGTCTGCTCAGGTGTAGATCTCACCCCGAAGAGTTCTCAAAAAATTTATGTAAGATTTTTTCGAGAACCGACCCACTACAGTAGTGAACGAACTTGTTCGCATTTTCTTCGCTATGTGTGGCTGGTTGGGAAGGACCCTACAATTCGGACCGGAGGCCTGGGCGTGTTGACCCCAGGAAAGGACCAATCTCTCGCCGCCGGGTTCCGCTGGCTGTTCGCTGGCAGTGTGGCAACCGCGCTGTCGCAATGGGGTTCCCTTGCGATCATTGCCCGCGTGAGCACTCCGGCCATACTGAGCGCTTATGCTCTGGCGCTCTCCGTTGCGAGCGTCGCATTTGCCTTGGGCAACCTGGAACTGCGCACGCTGCAGGTCACGGACCATTCCGGCTCCATCCCGTTCGCTTCCTATTTCCGGCTTCGATGGTTGACCAGCCTGGTTGCTCTTACCGGTTGCGTTCTATTCGCATTGGTACCAGCACAGGGGTCCGTATTTGCAATGGCGATGCTGGCCGTCGCCGTGAACCGCTCGGTCGACTCGTTGTCAGACATTCTTTACGGGCGGCTCCAGATTGCCGGGCAACTCCACAGGATCGGCCTGTCCCAATTGCTCCGGGGGGCTTTCACTTTGGTAGCCTTGCCCGCGGCATTGTGGGCCGGCGTTCCGCCCGCTACGGCCCTTGCCGCACCAGCCTTGGGCAGTCTGGCAGTCTTCTGCTTGTATGACGTGCCGGGGATACGCAAAGAGGGAATTCGTTTGTGCTGGCGCCAGCCGCTGATTGGGGACCACCTCCGCGAACTGGTCCGGGCGGGCGGGCCGCTGACGGTGGTAGCGGCGCTGGTAGCGGCATCAGCCGCCCTGCCGCGATTGGTGAGCGCCCGCGATGGCGACCCCGGTATGGCCGGCGTGGTAACGGCGCTTACCTACCTCACCGTTGCACCCAATTTGGTGATGACTTCTCTTGGACAGGCGGGAATGCGCAAGCTGGCGGCTAGCGCCGCAGCGGGGAATCGACGCGGCTATCTCGGCGGCGTGTTGCGTCTGGCGGGCCTGGGCGCCGCTGTCGGGGCGGTTGTCCTCGCTGGGGGAATTCTCGCAGGGCCTCAGTTACTGCAATTGTTTTACGGTAGGCGCTTTGCGGCCCATGAACAGGAATTACTGTATTTCCTGTCTGCCGGCTTGCTCAGCTACCTCAACACCGGCATCGGCTACAGTCTCTCGTCCGCGCGAATCTTCCAAGCGCAGGTTCCTATGATGGCGGCGGTTTGCCTGACGTCTTTTGTTGCGTGTTCCGCCTGGATCCCCCGATATGGGATTGCAGGGGCCGCCTCCGGATGGGCGGCCGCGCTCGCGCTGCAACTTTTTTGGGGATCCGCATTGGTCTGGCAGGCACGCCCCGTTACTTCAACTCAGCGGGAGGCTCTTTCCACACTATGAGCGCTGCAGCCACATCGGGATATTGGGGCGGATTCTCACCATCGCGGTCCCAACCGGAATCTAATCTGACGGAACGAGCCAACTCCATCTACGGAGGACTGGCCGGCTTGTACGCATTTTGCGTCCCGTGGAGCGATATGGTGTTGCTCCCCTATCAAGTCCAGTTCTCCCGCCCGCTCGCCGTACTGGCGATGCTCTGTCTGCTTCTCTCCTGGCGGGCCGGAAACACGTTGCGCCGGACCGGATTTCCCGTCGGCGCCATGGCGCTATTTATCCTCCTGATTCCGATTCACTTGTTGTCCGCCACGGATCCGGAACGCACGGGACGCCGGTTGCTTTCTTATCTCGGCCTTTTCTTCATGACCCTCTTTATTCAGCAATGCGTGCGAAGCTGGTCGGCTCATCTTCTCGTGCTTCGCCGCTACATCGGAGGGTGTGCTATTTTGCTTGCCAATTTGGGCTGGAGCGTACTTTCGGGCAATGTGCAGGGAGATGGGCGTTATACCGGTTACGGTTTCGATCCCAATGACCTCGCCGGACAGGTCGCGCTGTCGATCCCCGTGGCAGCCTATCTGGCGTTCAATTTGCGGCGTGGAGCTTTCTGGTACTGGTGTTATCTGCCGGTGGCCGTCTTGGGGATCCTGATGACCGCTTCCCGCGCCGGACTCGTTGTGCTTTCGTTCGTTTCGCTCTATGTCATTGCATCCTTACTGCGCCGCGCGCGCCGCAGTAAATGGGGCCTCATTGGCGCACTGCTGGTCACCGGGTGGGCCATTCACGCCTTTGCGCCGCATATCTCTTTTCATCGTCTTGCCACTTTGAGCGATGAGGTCTCGCGGGGCGATATGAACGGCCGCGGCGCTGTCTGGATCAACGGGCTACAACTCTATTGGGACAATCCGGTTTTTGGCGTTGGCGCCGGCGGTTTTTCCGGTTCGGTAAGAGGAGGGAGCCGGATCGCTGCCCACAATACGTATTTGGAGATTCTGGTAGAGCACGGCGCCGTGGGGCTGGCGCTGTTTCTGCTGATCGTGAGCAGTTTGTTCTTTATCGTGCGGCGTTACCCGCTCGAGGAGCGCCTGCTCTGGTGGGTCGTCCTCTCGGCGTGGATGATTCTGATTCTCACATTGAGCTGGGAAAACAGGGAGTACACATGGCTGGTGTGGGGGCTCTGCGCGAGTTACGTCCCGCCCCGGCTGACGTGGACCGGAGGGCGATGGCGTGCCGCCTAAGTTGACCTATCTGACGACCGGGTTGGACCGCGCCGGAGCCGAAACACAAGTTGTATTGCTCTGCGAAGCGTTTGTGCGCGCCGGTTGGTCGGTCAGCGTGATTTCTTTGCTGGAACCGCGCGCCTTCCAAACGGAGTTGGCCGCAATCGGCGTTCCACTGGTATCGCTGGATCTTTCCAAACGCTTTCCGAATCCTCTTGTCTTTCTCCGCCTGCTGGCGGCCATCCGCCGATTCCAGCCGGATGTCCTACACACGCATCAGGTCCATGCGAACATCGCCGGGCGCCTGGCCCGCCTTTTCGCCCCCGTTCCTGTTCTAGTGAGTACGGCCCACAGCATCGTAGAGGGGCCTCGGCGGCGGGAGTGGGCGTACCGTCTCACCGACGGGTTATGTGATCTGACGACGAACGTCTGCCAGGCCGGTGTGAGTCGTTATGTCCGCGTCGGGGCGGTTCCCGCCAGCAAGATTCGTTACATGCCGAACGCGATCGATACAGAACGCTATGCCAACCGGGCCCACAGGCGAGCGGCCTCGCGGGACGCGCTGCAACTCGATTCGGATGAATTCGTCTGGTTGGCCGTCGGCAACCTGCGCGAACCCAAGGACTACCCGGTCATGATCGAGACGATCCGGAGGATAGCCGCCCAGGAGAGCCGCGTTCGTTTGTTGATCGCCGGCGCGGGGCCGTTGGCTGAAGAACTGGCGGCGCAGGCTGGGGCCCTAAGTCCCCACCCAATTACTTTCCTTGGCGCCCGTTCGGATATTCCGGACCTGCTGGCCGCCGCGGACGGTTTTCTAATGTCTTCTTCCTGGGAGGGCACGCCACTCGCCCTCCTGGAGGCCGGAGCTTCTGCGCTCCCGGTCGTCGCGACGCGCGTCGGCGGGGTGCCGGAGGTGGTCACCGAAGGCGTGAGTGGATTCCTGGCTCCTCCCAAAGATCCAGAGAGTCTTGCTCAAGCCTGTTTGCATGTCATGCGATCGGCGCCGGAGCAGCGGGCTGTCTGGGGCGCGGCGGGCCGGGAGATTGTGGAGGCTGCATTCAGTCTCCAATCCTTGGCGGAACAATGGCAGCGACTCTATCAACATATCTGGCAAGAAACACAAGATCGACCGATGGCAAAAGGAGTCGCGTGAAGATCATACACATTCTAGGCGACTCCAAATATGGCGGCGCCGCGAAATCCATCATTCGCCTAGCACAATTGTGGGGGAAAGCCGGTTGGGAAGCCCAAATCCTAACCACCGATCCCCAGTTCCAGGCCGCCGCGGCCGCAGCTGGAGTTCGCACCGTCCCGGTGGACTGCATCTGGCGAGATATACGCCCGCTTCAGGATCTGATCGGCCTCTACCGGCTCTGGCGTTTTCTGCGCCAGGGCGGTTTTACGGTCGCGCATACTCACACCACGAAGGCCGGCTTCGTGGGCCGTTTGGCCGCGCGTCTGGCCGGTGTACCGGTGGTGATTCATACCGTACACGGGTTTGCCTTCCATGAGCGCTCGTCGCCGGCTAAGATCGCCTTCTACACCGTGCTGGAGACGGTGGCTGGCTGGTGCTGCCACCGGATCATTACCGTCAGTGAATTTCACCGGGAGTGGGCGATGCAGCTCCGTATTGCTCCGGCTTCCAAGCTCAAAGCCATTCCGAACGGAATTCCAGACCCGCCCGGCGGGCCGTCCGTGTCCGCCATTCGCTCCACGCTCGGCCTCGGGCCGGATGACATCTTTCTTTTTACGCCGGGCCGTGTCGCGGAAGAGAAGGGTTTGGAAGAACTTGTTGAGGCCATGAAGATGCTCCGGGAGCGAGGACTAGGGAATGTACGGCTCCTTTTTGCCGGCGACGGGCCCTTGCTTCCGGAGTTGCGGCGCCGGGTCGAGGAGAGAGGTCTGCAAGAAAACGTACGTTTCCTCGGGTTCCGGGAAGACATATCGGACCTCTTGCGCGCGGCGGATATCGTCGCGCTGCCTAGCTGGCGGGAAGGACTCTCGATCGCCCTGCTCGAATCGATGTGCGCCGGCCGTCCCATTATCGCTTCCACGATAGGGAGCAATAAGGAAGCGCTCGGAGCCAGAGATGGGCAAGGGGCTTGCGGCTTATTCGTCAATCCGGGCGATGCGCCGGGGTTGGCGGAATCGATTGAGAAGCTGGTGGTGCACCCGGCTCTGCGCGACTCGCTTGGAGCCCGGGCCCGCGGCCGCTGGCAACTCCACTACTCTTCGGAACGCACCCTGGCCGCTCACGAGCGGACTTACCAGGAACTTCTTCGTAGCCGCGGCCGCATGGATCCGCTGGCCGCCGCCCTTCCGGCACGGAACTCGCAGTGAAACGGTTGATGGATATTCTTGGCAGCCTGTTCCTGCTGGTCGCGGGCGCGCCGCTTCTTGCCGCCTGTGGCTTGGCCGTTCGTCTTTCGTCGCCCGGCCCCGT
Organism: Bryobacteraceae bacterium; assembly: GCA_035714175.1. Taxonomy (GTDB): domain Bacteria; phylum Acidobacteriota; class Terriglobia; order Bryobacterales; family Bryobacteraceae. The sequence goes on from DASTML010000087.1 coordinate 21,429, forward strand.
CCTGTTTGCTCAGTGGCGGCTCGGTCTGCGCGGCAGGCCATTTCGTCTTTATAAGTTCCGCACCATGCGGTACGGAGCTCCGGATATCCGCAATGCCGACGGCTCAGCCTTCTCTTCGGCCGAAGATCCACGAGTAACCCGGGCCGGTCATTTTCTACGCCAAACCAGCCTGGATGAATTGCCGCAACTGGTGAATGTACTATTCGGCGACATGAGCCTGGTTGGACCTCGGCCGGATCAAGTGGACCAACTGTCGTATTACACGGTTGAAGAACGGCGCAAGCTGGACGCAAAACCGGGCTTGACCGGTCTGGCGCAGATTGGCGGGCGAAACAGCATTCCCTGGCAGGAGCGGAAACGGCTCGACATTGCTTATGTGGAGAATCAGTCCCTTCTACTGGACTGTCGCATCCTGCTGCGTACCATTCCCTACGTCCTACTGAGGAAAGACATCAATGCCGTTGCCAAGTAATACGCTTCCCGCAAGCCTGGATGCCGGAGAAGAGTCGTTGTTCGCGCAACACTGGGCGGCCCGTTCCGCACTCCCTCTTCCGGGCCAGGAACCCGGCAAGCAGTTCGCTCTTCATCTGCACCGCTTTCGCGAACTCGTTTCCCATCCGGGTACGCAGGTGAGCCGGTTGACGGCCGGGACCAGCCTTCTCGGTATCGGTTGTTGGTCGCCGCTCCCCTGGGACAGCCAGATGTATGGCTTTCCGGCTGCCCGGATGGACAGCGTCCTGGCAAGCTCGGCAGAACACCTGCTCCCTTTGTTGAAAATGTCCATTGCTTCGGCGCGCGCAGCCGGCATCCGGCACCTTATTGCTCGCGTAGATGCCGGCGATCTGCCATACTTGACCGCCCTCACTCGTCTTGGCTTTGAACTGATCGATGGAATTCAAACGTTTTCCCTTTCGCTGCCCCAGTCCTTGGAAACCTCGCCATCGATTGCCACGCGCCTGTACCAGCCGGCTGACCTAGGGCAAATCCTGAACCTGGCGCGTACGGCGTACCTTTTTGACCGTTTTCATTCCGATCCGGCTATCGGAAATGACGTTGCTGACCGAATTAATGAGGAGTGGCTGCGGAATTCATGTTCTGGGCAGGCCGCTGACGCCGTGATCGTTGCTGTCGAAGAGGACAGCGTTCTGGGGTACGCCACCTGCAAACTCGATACCGCATGCCGTCCGTTCTTGGGGCAGTCGTTGGGAACCATCGTAATGGTGGCTACCGCTGAATCGGCCCGCCGTCGCGGAGTTGCCGCGGCTTGCACCCGCGCCGCCGTGGATTGGTTCCAACGGCATGGCGCAGGCCTGGTGCAGGTCGGCACACAATTTCGCAATATACCAGCAGCCCGCCTGTACGAACGATGCGGTTTTCGCATCGCCTCCAACTCCCTCACCTGGAGACTTCTGCTCTAACTTCCCGCCATGAGACATTCCTTCCTTCCCTATGCTCTTCCCTCTATCGGCGAAGACGAGATCGCCGAGGTTGCCGACACGCTCCGTTCCGGATGGCTGAGTACGGGTCCCAAAGTAAAGCGCTTTGAACAGGATTTCGCCGCCTATACCGGCGCGGCTCATGCCATCGCCGTCAGTTCGTGTACTGCCGCCCTTCATATTGCGCTGGCCGCGCATAATGTGGGGCCGGGGGACGAAGTCATCGTGCCTACCATGACTTTCTGCGCCACCGCGAACGTAGTTGCCCATCTGGGCGCGACGCCCGTCATTGTAGATGTCGATGCCGACGGTCTGGCGACGGTGGAAACGATCGGCCGCGCCATCACGGACCGGACGCGCGCCATTGTGCCCGTCCATTACGGAGGACAGGCCTGCGACATCGATGCAATTCTGCAGCTCGCCTCCAGTAGCGGCCTGCCGGTCATTGAAGACGCCGCCCATGCGATTGGCTGCCAGTACAAAGGAAAGCGTATTGGAGGGTTTGGGGCGGCAACCGCCTTTAGCTTCTACGCCACGAAGAACATGACTACTGGCGAAGGGGGCATGATCACGACCGACGATGCTTCACTCGCGGCTCGTATGCGGCAATTGGCTCTACACGGCATGAGCCGGGACGCCTGGAATCGCTATGGGGCGGCCGGAAGTTGGTACTACGAGGTAGCCGAACCAGGATTTAAGAGCAACATGACGGACATGCAGGCTGCGATCGGTATTCACCAGTTGCGCCGCCTGGATTCCTTCATCGTACGCCGCCAGCAGTTGGCCGCGCTGTATCGCCAGACGCTATCCGGTTTGCCCGGCCTTACCTTACCTGTCGAACGTCCTGGCCGCAATCACGTCTATCATCTATTTCCTGTTCACGTGGACGCTTCCACGGCTGCCTGTGATCGCTCAACACTCATCCAGCGCCTTCGCGAAAACAACGTCGGGGCCAGTGTCCACTTCATCCCCCTCCACCGCCACCCCTACTACCAGCAAACCCTCATTGGTTCCGGTTCCGCATTTCCCGTTGCGGACCAGCTATTTGACGGGCTGCTCTCCCTCCCTCTCTATCCCGGTATGTCGGATGACGACGTTCACTACGTCTCATCCGTCGTTCGTAAAGCCGTCGGTTCCCCTGCGACGCTCCCACACTGCGCCTGAGGTTTTCCATGACATCCAGATTGTTTTCTATCCGCTGGCCGGAGGCCCTGCCTCGCCTATTTGCCGACTACGCGATCGTGCACCTGTCTTTTCTTCTGGCGCTCTTGGTATCCGCCGCGATCGCCATTCAGACCCAACCGTGGCAGACCACAGCGGAGCTCACCGCATCCTTCCGGCATCTCTATCTCGCTCAGTTTCTTCCCCTCTCCCTTCTCTTCCCGCCGATTTTCCTTGCGACCGGTTTTTATAGCCATTCCCGCGCGTACCCCATGCGGTACAAGATGGAAGTGCTACTGCGGGGATCTGCCGCCGCTTCGCTCTGCTATCTCGCGCTGCATTTCATTTTCAATCGGGCCGATGACCTGCCGAGGAGCACGATGATTGGTTTCTTCCTCGCGATGGCCGCGGGAATTGTGAGTGCCCGCTTGCTGCGGGAGTGGCTTGTCCGCGAAGCCGCGCCGAGGGAAGAGGCGCCGCAGTCCGGCGGCGATTCGCCGGTGCTGATTGTCGGAGGCGCGGGGTACATAGGATCGATCCTGTGCCGTAAGCTGCTTGCCGCCGGAAGCCGCGTTCGCGTTCTCGATAGCCTTATCTACGGCGACTCGGCAATCCGGGACCTCTACTCAAATCCCCGCTTCGAACTCGTGACTGGAGACTGCCGGCACATTCAGAGCGTCGTCGCCTCGCTCAAAGACGTACGTTCCGTCGTACATCTGGCGGCGATCGTCGGCGATCCGGCATGCGAACAGAACCGGCAGAGTGCGCTGGAGATCAACTATGCGGCCACGCGCATGCTGATCGAAATTGCGCGTGGAAATAACGTGGAACGGTTCGTTTTTGCTTCCAGTTGCAGCGTCTACGGCGCCACGGAACATTTAATGGACGAACGCTCCGACGTACAACCGATTTCTCTGTACGCCGAAACCAAGGTGGATTCGGAGAAGGCCCTGCTCGCCGCGCGTTCCGATACCTTCCATCCAACAATCCTGCGTTTTGCGACGGTTTTCGGCCATTCGCCCCGTCCCCGCTTTGACCTGGTGGTGAATCTGCTTACCGCCAAGGCGCACAAGGAAGGAGTGATCACTATTTACAACGGGGAACAGTGGAGGCCCTTTATCCATGTCGCCGATGTAGCTGAAGGCATCCTGGCCGCTGTGCGCGCCGACAAGGAACTGGTGAGCGGCGAGATCTTCAATGTCGGTGATTACCGGCTGAATCACACGCTTTCCGAAATTGCGGGCAAGATCCGTCATGCGTTTCCGGAAACTCACGTGGAACATGTCGAAAACTCCGACCGCCGTAACTACCGGGTATCGTTTGACAAAATCCGCACCCGGCTTGGATTCGAATGCACGTTGACTGTCGACGAGGGAATTGCGGAAATGAAGGCGGCCTTCCAGAACCATCACGTCGTCGACCATACCGACGTTCAGTATCACAATCAACGGTTCCTCGGCCAAAATGGCAGCCCGGCTAACCAGGCGCCTCTCGACGAGCACGTGATGGCGGCCTTCGCCAGGGCAAACTAACGCCGTGAGTCCTCGCCGTTCCCAACTCGGGCTAGCCAGCCTGTTGGCTCTCTCGGCCAGCCTCTGGATGGCAGGCGCCGCATACAGGGAGTGCGTAGCCGCCTATGCAGTCACGTTGGCGGAACAGTCTCCGGCGCGCTGGGAGGAACTGGCTGCCATCACCCCTGGAAACGCCGATGTCTGGCGGCAATTGGGACAGGCTGCCTTGGAGACGAATCCCCAGGCCGCCGCGGGACTTTTCAGGCGTGCCCTCTCCTTAAATCCTGCGGATGCGCAGGCCTACATTGGTCTGGGACTGATTGCCGAAGCCGACGGCAACAGTGCAGAAGCGGAACGGAACTTCCTGGCCGCCGCGGCCGGGAGCCGCCGGTTCCGCCCGCAATTTGCCCTTGCCTACTTCTATGCCCGGCAAGCCCCGGTGAAAACGTTCTGGCCGGCCGCCATTCGTGCTGCCTCGGTCGAGGCCGCCGATCTGCGGCCCCTGTTTTCTGTCGTTCATTCCACCATTCCGCGCGCCGGCGTCATCGCACAAAACTTGCGACTTCGAACGCAGCACAGCCTAGCCTCGTACGCCCAGTTTCTGCTCGAACAGCCGGATGCGTCTGGTTTGGCCGGCGTGGCCGCGCAGATTGACCCCGCGCCCGCAAGGAAACCGTTGCTTCTAGCCGTGACGGACCGGTTGCTGCGAGACTCGGCCGCCTCGGATGCCGTACGCGTCTGGAACCGGCTTTACCCGGGGGCGCTCGATCCTGCCAAGGGCCTTTCCCTCACAAACCCGGGGTTCCATCCGGGCGATAACGCCGGCTTTGACTGGCGCCCATCTCCGGTGTATGGCGTGTTTCTGCGCCAAGCTCCGGACAGCCTTCGTGTGGAATTGTCGGGGCGTCAACCTGAAAACGCCATGTTCATTGAGCAGATTGCTCCGGTACTTCCGCGCCGCCGGTATTGTTTGCGGTGGAAGGCGACGCTTTCCGGCTCTGCACTGCGAGCTGGGTTGCATTGGCGCCTCCGCTCCGATCTCTCAGCGCCCATCCCCATCCGGGAAGGAACGCAAGAAGAAAGCGTGGTGTTTACCACCGGGCCCCGCGAGGAGTTACTTCGCCTGTCGCTTTGTTATACGCGTCCTTCCGGAGCGACCCGTATGGAGGGAGTTCTGGACATCCAATCCGTGGAGCTAACGCTCCAATGACCAGGGACCAGCTTGCCCATCGATTCGCTTGGCTGACATTTGCCACGGTCTTAACAAGTGTCTTGACGGCATGGGCCGACCCCGCCGCGGGCCGGCTGTGCAACGCGTTGGGCCTGTTGCTCTGCGCGGCGTGGCTATTCCTGCGGGGATGGCGATCCGGGTTTCCTCCCCTATTTGCTCCGGTCGCCCTGATCCCCCTATGGGGCATGTGCCAGTTGGCATTTCACCTGACGGTCTACTCGCACGTCACTTGGCAAGAAGTGGCTTCCTGGTCCGCCCAGTTCGCCTTTCTCTACCTTGGGTTTGCCGCCCTGCAGGACCGGGAGACCAGGGAGTCGATCCTTTCGACTCTCCTCGCCTGCGCGGTCTGCCTTGCCTCCTTAGGAATGCTGCAGTGGTTCACCGCCGGAGGGCGGGTTCTCTGGCTCTTTGACACGCCCTATGAGGGCGAAGTGATGGCGACCTTCCTGAACCGGGACCACTATGCGGTCTTCGTTGAACTTGTGCTGCCGATTGCTCTGGCACGGGCGCTCTTCGACACGCAGACCCCCATTCGCTACACTGTCGCCGCTGGCCTGCTCTACGCCTCCGTGGTGACCACCGGCTCCAGGGCCGGTACTGCACTTGTCACTGGGGAAGCCGGATTGCTGATTTTGATTTCTCTTGCCCGCCGCGGGTGGGATCTCCGGCGCGTGTGGCTTATGGCCGCCGTACTTCTTGGCGCCTCCTTCGCCGCTGGCTGGGAATATCTCCTATTCCGGCTGCGTCAACCCGATCTGTTCACGTTCCGCCGGGAGATGGCGCTGGCCACCATTGACATGATCAGGGACCGGCCGCTAGCCGGTTTCGGGCTTGGAACGTGGCCTACGGTCTACCCCGGCTATGCGCTCTTCGACCCCCCAGGCTTTTATATGAATCACGCGCACAACGAATGGCTGGAGTGGGCGGCCGAAGGCGGACTTCCCATGGCGCTCCTGTGTCTGATAATCGCTTGGTACGCGATCTTGCTTGCGCGAAGGAATCTGTGGGCTCTGGGTGTGCCCGTCGCTTTCCTCCATGCCGCATTGGACTTTCCGATGCGCAAGCCGGCGGTGGCCGCCACTCTTTTTTTCGTGCTTGGCGCGGCCGCGGCGGCGGAACATTTTCAGATGCGAGGCCAACCGCGCCGGAGGCGCCGCCGCCCGGCGCTTTCCGGGATTACGGTGGAGACGACGATGGAACTGGCGGGCGTAGACGGAAAAGGAGGCCCGGTATGCGGCTTGAGAGCGGAACAGTAGCCGAGAAAACACTGGAAATCGCGCCGAAGAGCGTAGAAAAGACATCAAAAAAGCTTCCAAATGACGCTATTTTGTGTCATGGAGCCGCTCAACGAGCGCCGCTCCTCCGCCGGGTACCCGCCCGCTGGCTCTATTGGTTCACCATGTTCGTTGGACTTGCCTCTTATGGCGGGTTCCTTTTTCACCCGACAACCGCCGGATTTGGACCCGACTCCTGGTCGTACCATGACTTGGCCCAAACGATTTTCGGGGATTTTTACCGCCCCGCGATCGTCCGCTCCTTTTCTCAGGCAGACGGCTATAGCCGTAGTTTCCCGCCTCTCTGGCCAGTCGTTCTGGGTCTCCTGGACCAAGTCTGCGCCGCCGGGCCGCGATTGGCCGTCGCGGCCGCCGCGGCTGCGGCCATGGCGACGATTCTGCCCCTTCGACAGTTGGCGAGCGCCTGTATCCCTGGTGCGGCGGTTGGCCGGTGGGCGGCGGCTGGCGCGTGGCTCGGATTGCTCTGGTTTCCCGCCTATTGGGCCGAGGTCCGGGCGGGAGGTACGATTCCGTTGGCGATTTTGCTCTTGACGGCCGGGATGGCGAGTGCGGTTCGCGGGCATTTGGCCGGGGCCGGCCTCCTGTGGGGGGCGGTGTGCATGACCCGATTCGACGCTGCCCCCGTGTGCGCGCTATTTTTGGCCTCCTTTGCCTGGCGGTACCGGCTCCGGCCGGTCTCCGCCGGCTGCATGTTCTTGTTGTTCGGGTTGGCTGTCTCGCCTTGGATCTACTATTCGAAGTTACGCTACGGCGTTCTGTGGGCCTCAGACAATACGGTCGTAGCAACGGCTTCGACGCAGGTTTTTGTCCAGGACCTACGGGCCCCCTCGGGCACTCTGGCGACCGAACCGGCTCGTTGGCTGGCGCGTGTTGCGCGAAATAGTATGAAGTTGGCATTGGCCATCGTCCATGCCTTCTCGTCGCAGCCCCTGTTTGTATTGGCGATTGCTGCCTTGTTTGCCGCACGGAGTGGGCCGGGGTTGTCTTTCGGCGGCCCGTTGGCTTGGTTCCTGGCGGCGGCCTTGGCCGGGTTGGCGGGGTGCGCGTTGACTGGCTATGTGGACCGGCGCTACTTTTCGTTTCTGACGATGATCGGCGCATTGTGGGCGATGGGAGCGGCGTTGCGCTCGACGCGGCAATTGCGGACGGCGCTTGCGTTCGCGGCATTGCTGAGTCCGCTTGCCGGGCTGGAATGGCTACGGGAAGAGTTTGGCGGTGGCCAGAGGAGCCGCCGTCTTCCGGATTCCCTGCGCAGGGAATTGCAGGGACAATCGGGACAGACCGTGGTTCTGGCCGACTCGCTTTGCTACGAAACCGGGGCTGTAACCCGGCTTACCTCGGTTTGTCTACCGACGGACTGGGGCGTTCTGACGACGCGGGAACGGGAGTCTTTTCTGGCTCGTTTTGGGGTGACCCACGCTATTGTGCCCGACGGCCGGGGATATCGGATCCTACGTGGCCCTCAGGCGGAATTGCCAGTCCAAGACCGGTAGGGCCGCAGCGGCTCGCGATGTTAGATTGCGGCCAGCTTAGGCGCGGAGAGTTAGCGGCTCCGGCCGGGGTCGTTCGAGCGGTTGACGGAGCGCCTGATCGAGCGCGGCGAGGTCCGCGGTCGCGGGTTCGTTTGCGAGGATGGGGGCGAAACTGCCGGCTGCGTCGACAATATTGAGTTCGTTCCGGACGGGCAGGACGGAACTCGTCGATTCGTCCGCGATGAGATAAGTGGGACGATTTCCGCTTTGTTGTGCCAGCAGATAGATGTACTCGGAAAGGAGCCCCAGAATGACCGACAGAAAAAAGAACATGACGGCCATAGGCAGCGCCAGGGAAACCCAGCCCTCGACGACGTGCTGCTTGAGCGCAGCCACGGCCACGACATAGAGCGCATAAAAGAGGCTGAGACTGCCGGACAGCACCGAGAGCAGCGTCAAGAACCGAAGCGGCAGGCTGGAACTGGAAATGAGAATAGTAAGACCGGAGAGGATCGCGTGGGAGGGGCCGCGGCGTCCGAAGCCTGCTCCCCGGCGCTCCGCGGCGTAACGAAGCACGGCTACACGGTGGCTTGTAAAGAAGGGAAGGACGCGAAGCAGCAGATGCCGATCATTATTCCGAGTTATATATCCAACGGCTTGCCGGCTGTATAGCCGGAGGTCGGAGACGCCGGACGGGACATCGATGCCGGCGGCGGCACGGAAGAGACGATAGAACGAACGGCGGGCCCAAGCTTGGAGGCCGGCCTCCGGCAGGTCCGTGCGGACTCCACAAACGACATGGCTACCGGCGCGGGCTTTTTGCCAAAGCGCAGGAATCAGGGTTGCCGGATCCGTTTGTATGTTCATTGTGATGACGTAGTCACCGATGGCGTTGTCGAGACCGGCGACGAGAGCGACGTCGAGGCCGCTACGGCGGTTCAGGCAGTAAAGTTGCAGGCCAGTCATGCGGCGTTGCAGTTCGTGAATCCTTTCGACGGTGCCGTCGGAGGAAACGTCATCAATAAGAACAATTTCGTAGTGACGTACAAGCGGCTGGACAACCGTTTCTATTTCGCGCAACGATGATTCCAAATAGCTGCAGGCATCGCGAACGGGAACGACGATGGAAAGGAAACAGTCTGTCATAGGGGCTCCGAGGCGAGTCGGTGCAGTACGTCGTACACGTTGTCGAGCTTGCCTCCCATGATGGAGTAGACCGGATTGGGCGTAGGACTGCGGTCGACGAGAATGGGGCGGCCGTCGTCCATCTCGTTTCGGGCGAGGACGGTCTTGATAGAGAAAAGAGACTCCACAATCCTGGCGCGGCGAAGGAGGGGAAGATAGCGCTCCGCGTCGCGCAGCATGTGCAGTGCCTGTGAGCGTTTGGGCATGTCCGCTAGCGGCTCGTAGGGGTTGGCGGGCGTTCCGGCGTCTCCATCGGTCCAATGGCAGTGTGGCGTGTAGCGGACGTGAGAAAGCGTATGGAGTCCGCGTGGCGGGAACGGCATCGTGGAGAAAAAGGGCCCGCACATCACGGTAACTCCGATGTCGCGCAACTCGCCGGGAGGCTCGATGAGCGCCAGTTCCGCAACTTCCTGCTTTAACTGCGCGGAGCAATGCGGCGCCAGCCGTTTGAGCCCGGCGTAGGTACAGTTAAAGACAGTGCGGGCGTTTAACTGGCTACCATCGCCCAGAGTGATGCGGGATTCCTGACCGTCTGTCTCGAGGCGGACCACCGGCGTATTGCAACGGACTTCGACACCGGAGCGGGCGAGCCGGGACGCCACAATTTCCCGGAGGATTCCGCTGTCGAAGGCGTGCTCTGTGACTTCATAGACGGATTCGATCAGTTGCGGGTTAAAGAGCCGGGTGAACGACTTGCTGGCCGGAGCCCACGGGGCGCCGATGGTGTCGCAGAAGCGTTCGAATTGACGGGCGGAGACTTTGCTGTGATTCCGGGCGATGGCATAAAGTTTGGTGAAGTTGCGTACGACGCACTCCGGAAAATCGCGAAGAAAAGTCTGAAAGTTGACGCGGCTGCGGTAGGCGGTGTGCAGGCTGCGCGGATAGTGGTACCCGTTATGGATGCGCGCCTGGTTGGCGTAGGAGGCGTGCCGGAACAGACCAGGCTCGCGCTCGAGGAGCAGGACGGAACGCCCGCGCGTACGCAGGTACCCGGCGATAGAGCAGCCGAAAAAGCCGCCGCCGATGACTACCGCATCGCAGGCGGCGACCGCGGTCACTGCCGCGCTCCGGAGTGGATGGGTTGTGGGTCATAGCGTCCCAGAGCCGCGTTTATCACTTGGAGAACAATGTGCCATTTGGCCCCGAATCCCTGGATCTTGCTGGGAGTGGGACCCGCGTCCGGATAGGCGCGGCGCACTGGGAGTTCGATCGTGGAGTATCCAAGCCGGGGAATCCGGACTGAGAGGTAGTAGTGGAGGTTGTAGGTGTCGAACAGGGTACGGAACGGAGCGACGCGGGGGTCGAGGAGTACGCGGCGCGACAGAGCCCGGAAGCCATTGGTTGTGTCGGTATAGCGGAAGCGGGCCGCTGCGCTGATGACCGGCGCGTGAAAGAGGGCCACGCCCCATTTGCGGTCCCAGGGGGTATTGCGTTCTTCTCCGCCTGGGAGATAACGCGATCCCTGCACATAGTCAAACCCTGCGTCGAGGGCGTCGAGGAAGCCGGGAATAGCCTCTACGCCGTCCTTTCCATTGCCATCGATGAGAACGAACCCTTCATACCCTTCAGCCAACCCAAAGTCGAGAAGCATACGCAGTTGGGCCGAAAGTTTTCCGGGCCCGGTTTTAGTAAGAAGGGCGCGGACATTGCGACGGTCCAAGGCGGACGGGACCGTGGATCCGTCAGTACTGCCGCCGTCGCCGAGTAGGACATCGCAGACTCCGGAAAGAAAGGACATTCGTTCCAGTTGCCGAAGGATGCGGGTTCCCTCGTTGAGCACTGGAATGAGGACGGCGTAGCGCGTGCGGCGCGGCGCGAATAGGGAGATGTCGTAGGCGGGCACTTCCCGCGGGAGCGGTTGTTCAGTGGCCATACGTATTCCGTAGGAAGGCAGCGGCCTGCCGGAGAGAGTCCATCGGAGTGGTGGTGCTCCGCATTTCGAGAGATACCCAATGCGGATAGTTCTCCAGAGCCTCCGCTATCGCGGCGTGTTCCAATTGCGGGGAAGCAAAGGAGTGCAGGTGCGGTTCGCTAACGTGAAAGTGAGCGAGAATCTCTGCGTTCTTATAAACGGCTTGGGCGGCGGTCTCACCGGCGAGGTAGAGACAGGCCGTGTCGAGATGGAGCCTGAAGCCGGGAGAGTTCACGGCGCCGACAAGCGCGGCGGCCGACTCGCTGGTCGTAGCGAAGTCGCAACTGTAAGCCTCCGGATTCGGCTCGAATGCAAGGCACGTTCCGCGGGAGGCGAACTCTTGGGCTGCTTCGGAGAAAACGCCAGCCGCGATGTCGAACGCGCAGGAGTCGGATATATCTCCCCGCACTCTATTTTTCGGCGCGCCGAAGACGACGCACTTTGCTCCGAGCCCGGCGGCGAGGTCCGCACAGAGTTTCAGATGTTCCAGCAAAGCGCGTCGCACGGTGGGATCGCCGAAAAGGTGCAATCCGGGTTTCTGAAAGAGGATGGATTGCAACGCGACAATCTGGAGGCCGGCCTCTTCGGCCGTTCTGCGGAAGGAATGTAAGGCAGGGGCGGTGATGTTTTTCCAATCCGGCCAGATGACGGACGGCGCGACCTCGAGGCCGGTGATGCCGTTGGCTGATAGAACGGCGAAAGCTTCCGCGTTGCAGACGGCGGGCCAAGCGATGTTGGAGACGGCGAGTTTCATATGCAATGTGCGAAACGGCCAATTTCGGTGACAATTTCCTCTTCAGTGGTTCTGTAACTGGAGCCGCTAAAGAACTTGGTGTGTTGGGTGCGGATATCGTAGTGAACGGGCGCCGCTGCGTTCTTTCCAATGCTTTTGTGAGGAAAAAGGCGGGCGGCCAGGCGAGCCGTAGGGACCGGTTCGCTGGCGAGATTAACAAGGGGGATTTCCGCGGCGAGGATTCGCTGCATGTCCTGCCAGAGATTGGCGGCGTTGTAGTACTGGAAGCTGCTGCCAGGTTGGATCGCGTCCAGGCAGTTGTCATGCATGAGATCGAAGATGACGTTCTTCTTGAGTCCAGGACCGACCACGCCGGATATCCGGACGACGGTGACCTGCGGGAAGATGGCGCGTACTGCCTGTTCGAAGTACAGGCGGTTGGATCCATAAGGATGATTGCGGGCCGAGGCGCAGTCGAAGGATTCCGTGACGTTTTGCAATACCGGATAGACGTCGACGGTAGAAAGGACGACGAAGCGTTCTGCTCGTACGGTGGAGAGATGGCGCAGGAGAGAGTCGATGCGGGTGCGGTCTTCGGCAGGGTTTTGGTTGGCCCACCATTTCGTGGCGGTCACTCCACCGCATATCACAAGGTCAAAGTGCTCTCCTTCGATCTGGGAAATGTTCTTCGAGTTGTAGGAATGGGAGAAGGCTGTCTGGGCGGCGAGGTTGCCGCCCAGAAAACCAGTGTGCCCAATGAGAGCCTTTCGCATAGTGCGCCTAGGGACGGCTGGCGGACTTTTCGTCTGTTAAGGTACCTGCGGCATAGAGACCGCCGACGGTGCCGGCCGCGGCGGCAGCGGTTCCGCCCGCGATAGCGGCGGTCGAGACGCCGGTGGTGACCGCTGTGGCTGCAGCGGTGGTCGCGGCAGTGGTCGCAGCAGTGGTTGCGACGGTGGCCGCGGCAGCGCTGGCAATCTTGGTTACCGCAACCAGGGCGGGAGCTGCAGCAGTGCCGGCCTTAACAGTTCCATTTACGGTGACTTTCTTGCCGACAAACCGGTCCAGGTCTTTGCCGGATACTTCGACTTTCGTGTTGGAGGCTTCGTCGGTCAAGTAATATTTCCCACTTTCCTTGGAGAGCTCGCCTTTCATTGCGACGACGCCGCGCTTGGTGACCTGAGGGGCGGCGGGAGTGATGGTCTCTTCGGCGGGACCCTTCGGAGGCGTTGCACCCATCAGGGTGAGCGTACCGGCGACCGAGGCGGTAAGGATTTGTTTGGTTGTCTTTTTCAAGTGAATAACTCCTGGTTTGGATACTGCGTGACGGGGTGCGGCGGCTTTAGGCTTGTGCAGCCGCTTTGTAATACTTTGCGTTGGACTGGTAGTAGTAATACGAGTCGCTGGAATCGTGCTCCACTTCGTTGATTACGAGGCCCAAAATGTTGACGTCCAGGCGTTTGAGCGTCTGCACGACATTGCCCACCGCTTTGCGGTTGGTCGCGCCGGAGCGGGCGACAACGAGTACGCCATCCATATGCGTCGCCATTTGCAGCACCTCGGAGAAACCGAGGAGAGGCGGCGCATCGACGATGATCAGATCGTAATGCGGCATCATTTGCTCAACCAGGTCGGCAAGGCCATCGCCGATTTTCTCCGAGGCGCGGCGAGAGGATGGGCCGGCGGGAAGAATGTCGAGGTTGGGGATCATGTCCTGATGGACGAGAACTTGATCCCAGGGCTTTTCATCCAACAAAACGTTCGACAGTCCGACATTGGCGGTGAAACCGAAGCGACGGTGGACGCTCGGGCGGCGCAGATCGCCGTCAATGAGGAGCGTCCGTTTCCCCTGCTCGGCATGAGAAATGGCCAAGTGCACCGACGTAGTGGACTTGCCTTCGGAAGGAGATGCGCTGGTGACAAGCATGGAACGGACGCGCCGGTCCATGTCGGAGAGAAGTATGGTGTTGCGTAGGCTGCGTACCGATTCTTTAAAACCAGTGATGGCATAGTCTTCCGAGTGCGCCGGCATCAGCGCCGTCGCCGTCTCCGAGCCCAGTGCAGAGGAGAGGCGTTTCCGCCAGTTGGAGACGAGCGGCAGACTACCCAGGACCTGAACATTCAAGGTCCGGGACAATTCATCGGGATCGCGAACCGTATTGTCCAGCACGTCCGTAACGATGGCCGCCCCGATGGCGATCACGGTCGAGAAGAGAAAGGCGAGCGCGACATTGAGGGGAATATTCGGAAAGACCGGTCGCGCGGGCGGTCGCGCGATGTCGGCCAGGCGCACCGAGCTGTTCTGGAAGCTGGCGTTGATGCCCGCTTCCTTGATCCGGCGGGTCAATTCTTCATAGAGCTTCTTGTCGCCTTCGGCTTCACGCCGCAGTTGCTGATACTCAAACGACCGGGCGTTGACGCGATCAAATTCGGACTTCGTCTGCGTAACCGCCGTGTTGAGCATCTGTTCGCGGTTGGAGGCCTGCTGAAACTCCGTGCGTACGCGGGCTACGATGCTCGCGCGCGTCTGCTCGATCTGCTGCTGTACTTCGGCCATGTGTCCGGCCGCCTTGCGATGTTCCGGGTGATTGGCGCCGTACTGGGTCTTCACCTGCGCGAACTTTTCCTGTGCTTCGTTCCTGCGTTCGATGAGCTTGCGCAAGGGTTCCGCCTGTGCGGAAGCGAGCGCCGAATCCATGTCGCCATTCTCCATGGAGCGCAGTTCCGCTTCCCGCTTCATCCGCTCTCCTTGCGAGGTGGTGTACTCGGTATTTAACTGCAGGAGCCGTGCGGAAAGAATGCTGGTTTTTTCTTCCGGGTTGATGAAATTCAATTCGCGTTCGAACTGGCTGAGAGCCGCCGAAGAGCGTTCCATCTTGGCCCGCAGTTCCTCGATCTGCTTCTCCATGAACGAAGACTGGCTGGTAGAAGCGCGGTAGCGGAGGTCAAACGTATGCGCAATGTAGCTTTGGACAATGGCGTTGGACACGTTGGCGGCGAGGTTCCGGTCCGGCGACCGGAAACTTACCGTAATGAGGTACGTATTGGCAGGCCGCGCCACCCGGAGTTTTTTCAGTACGACGGGCGCATCGCGAAACAGGGCCGCTTCGGTCGCATTGAGGTCGGCGGAATGAATCGCATCGTCTTGCAATTTGAACTGTTTGGCGACCGGGCGGAGGACAGCGTCCGACTCGATGAGCTTCATCTGGGTGGCCAGGAACTGGTCCGAATCGTTGACGGAGGATCGATTCGCTTCTGCTCCGATAATGCCCTGCGGCGTGAGCCGGTCCACATCGATGACCGAGGTTGCTTCGTACACAGGAACCAGCCGGACGGAAACGATCGCTGTCAGCAACACGCACACCGTCACGAAGCCTAGAATCTTCCATCGCTGCCGCTTGAGGATCCAAAACAGGTGGGACAGCGGGAGTGCCGGCTCATCTTCGGGCTCGCTGGGGGCCGCAAACGGCATGTTCTGTAAAGTACTGAGCGCCATTTCGGGCGTGATGCCGATGTTGGCCAGCGCGTTGTTGGAGATTTTTACTTTCATGGCGATTGCCGTTTGTCCGGACCGGACTAGCGGACACCTCCGTAGATCAGTGCGGTTGCACCCGCCGTACTGCCGAACATCAAGACGCGTTCAAGAGCGGCCATGGCGATCCGGCGTCCTTTGTTATCAGGTACGTAGAGGATGTCGTCCGGTAGGATGGCGACGTCGGGCGACTGGCGCTTCAGAATCGACTCCAGCTTCACGACGATCTCGGTCCGTTTCCCGCCATCGGCCGCGCGATAAATATAGGCGTCCTTGGTGGAATACATCGTGAGTCCCTCCGCCAAGGCCAGCATTTGCAGGACGGAACCTTCGTTCGTGTCTCGCAACGGAAAGGCGCCCGGCTTCTTCACATTCCCCATTACAAAGACGCGCCCGGCCGCGGGTACCGAAATCTCTTCGCCTCCCGAGAGCAGCAAGTTGTGGTCGGGGTTGGTCGCGCTCAGCAGTTCTTTGATCGGAATCCGTTTCACCATCGAGTCCGTCATCGACACCAATACGTCGGCGCCGGCGTTGTCGGCAAAGCCCCCGGCGCGGCCCAGCGCGTCCAGCAGCCTTGTGGGCCCGACGGCCTGGAACGTCAACGGGCTCTTCACGGCTCCAATCACATGAATCGGCCGGCTCTGATACGCGGCGACGCTGACGGAAACGACGGGATCGACCAGGATCTGCGCTTTGACAAGCGCACCGGCGATGAGCGATTCCACCTCATGGGGCATCCTTCCAGCAACGGCGATGCGGTCCGGTACAAGCGGGAGCCGGATATAGCCGTCCTGTGACACCCGCACGCTGCGCGTCAATTCCGGCGAATCATAGACGGACAAGGAGAGAAGATCGTTCGGGCCAATGGGTTGAGATGGCAGGTTGGCTGAGTTGTCCGTGGCCGGCAGGGCCCGCGGCTGGGCGGTAAAGGGTAGCGTACTGAGTAGGAAAAGCAGGAGGAGGGGCATGGTTGCTCGGTAAGAAACGGCTGGGTTGGCAGAGGGCGAGCGCGAGAGAACCGAATTTGTCATTACACAAATTAAATTCTCCACACACTGAAAATATCGTCCGTTTCTCGCTCAAACTTTCGCCCTTTCTTCCGCTCTTCTTCTTCCTGCTCTACCGGATTGTCCTGAATGTTCGCTAGGAATTCATGGAATATGACTCAGTGGATCGACTGTATGGAGTGTATCTGGCCATTGCTTCGCGCAAGAGGTCTGGCTACAATAGCGCTTCCCTGTATGACTCGGCCGGTGGCCTGGATGGACGGCGAAAACACCGCCGGAAACGCGGCTGCCGGCCGGGTAACCTGTGGATACATTTAGTCGTCCCAACGATATCGGTACGTCCAACGCTTGCCTTGCGGCGGCTCTGCATACCGGTCGCGTCCTTTTTTCTATGAACGAAATGCCCTCACTCACTTTCCGCGGCCCCGTTCGATCTGCGCGAATCCCCTTTTTCCCATTTGCATTGTTTTCTTCGGCATTGTTGGCAGGCCTGCTGTTTACGGTCTCCTGCGGCAAACAGGAGGGCGCCGATGGCGCGCCAGCCTCCGGGAAGAAGGGCGGCGACAAGAAAGGCGGAGATGTTCCTGTTCAGGTTGCCAAGGCTACGGCGCGCGAAGTGCCCTTGGAACTGGAAGTGATCGGCAACGTTGAAGCTTCGTCGACGGTGATGATCAAACCGCAGGTCAGCGGCGAGTTGATTCGCGCCTATTTCAAAGAAGGCGATTTTGTGAAGGCGGGCGCGCCTCTATTTGAGATTGACCGGCGGGCGCTGGAGGCACAGCTGTCCCAGGCGCAGGCCAACCTGCAACGTTCGGAGGCTTTATCGCGACAGGCGCAGGCCAACGTCGCCAAGAGCCGCGCGCAGTTGCAATATCTGCGCGATCAGGCCGGGCGGTATGCCCAACTGACGCGGGAAGGCATTTTTTCGAAAGATCAGAATGAGCAGGCGGCCTCGACGGCGCGGGCGCAGCAGGAAGGCGTTGCCGCCGACCTCGCCGCCATTGAAAGCGCCAAGGCCGACATCGCGGCGCAGAAGGCGATTATCGACAACCTGAAGGTCCAACTCAGCTTCGCGCAGATCCGGTCGCCGATTTCGGGCCGCACGGGCACCCTGCTGGTGAAGGTCGGCAATATTGTGTCTGCCAATACGACGGATCTGGTGCAGATCAACCAGATTGATCCTCTTTTTGTGTCTTATGCGATTCCTGAATCCAAGCTCAGCATGGTGGAAGGCCGATTTGGGAAAACAAAGATTCCGGTGTTTGCGCTGCCGCAGGACGGCGGCGAGGCGGCCGAGGGCGTGTTGAGTTTTTATGACAATGCGGTGGATGCTTCGACCGGGACGATTCGTTTGCGCGCCACTTTCCCGAATCCGGGACGTCAGCTATGGCCGGGCCAGTTTGTGCGTGTACGGACGCGGCTCGGTTCTGACCCGGGCGCGATTGTGGTCCCCAATCAGTCGGTGCAGACGGGCCCTGACGGACAGTTTGTTTTCGTCGTAAAAGAAGACCGGCGCGTAGAAATGCGCACCGTGACGACCTCGTCGAGGAGCGGGCAGGATCTGGTGATTGCCAGCGGATTGCAGGCCGGCGAAACCGTCGTCACCGAAGGGCAACTGCGTCTGGCGCCTGGCATGCGAGTGGTGGTCCGGGATGGACGGCCTAGGGGCGACAAAAAGGGCAAGAGCAAGGGTAAGGCAGACGGCGCGCCGGCGCCGGAGGCTTCGGAAAAACCAAAGTCATGAACTTTTCGGAGCTCTTCATCCGCCGGCCCGTCGCCACGATCCTTATGATGGCGGGCATCGCCATGTTCGGCATTCTGGCGTATTGGGCTTTGCCGGTGAGCGATCTCCCCGCTGTTGATTTTCCTACATTGACGGTCTCCGCCAGCTTGCCCGGCGCCGATCCACAGACGATGTCGTCTTCCGTGGCCACGCCGCTGGAGCGGCAGTTTACCACCATTGCCGGCATCGATTCGATGACGTCGACCTCGTCGCTGGGTTCGACGCAGATTACGATTCAGTTTGACCTGGACCGCAAGATCGATGGTGCGGCAGTGGACCTGCAAACGGCAATCTCGGCGGCCATGCCGCTTTTGCCGCCGGGTATGCCGTCAGCTCCCTCGTTCCGCAAAGTAAATCCGGCCGATTCGCCCATTATGTTCATGGTGCTCAACTCGCCCACGGCCCCCATCTGGGACGTCAATGAGTATGCCGACCGTACCCTCGGCCAGCGCATCTCCATGATTAATGGCGTAGCGCAGGTTTCCGTGATGGGCGCGCAGAAGTACGCCGTACGGGTGCAAATGGATCTGGACCGTTTGGCCGCGTTGAAGATCGGCGTCAATGAGGTATCGGCGGCCATCAATGCGTGGAACGCCAACCTGCCGACCGGCACGCTGTGGGGCGATCACCAGGCGTTCAATGTGTTGGCAAACGGGCAGTTGCCGCGGGCGGCCGATTACCAGGATCTGGTCGTCACCTGGCGCAACGGCGCGCCGGTGCGCTTGGCCGATGTCGCCACCGTGCGGGACGGCAGTGAAGATGAACGCACCATCGC
The DNA here is from genome assembly GCA_035714175.1 of Bryobacteraceae bacterium. Classification (GTDB taxonomy): domain Bacteria; phylum Acidobacteriota; class Terriglobia; order Bryobacterales; family Bryobacteraceae. The sequence goes on from DASTML010000087.1 coordinate 40,462, forward strand.
CTGGACGTTCGGGCCAACGATCGGCGGCCGGGCGATCAACCTGATGGTGATGCGGCAGCCAGGCAGCAACGTCATTGAAGTAAACGACGCGATCAAGAAGGTTCTCCCGCAGCTCAAAAAACAGATGCCGCCGAATATGGACCTCGATATTCGCAGCGACCGTTCGAAGAATATCCGCGAATCGTTCGAGGACGTGAAGTTCACGTTGTTGCTGACGTTGGTGCTGGTGATATTGGTGATCGCGATTTTTCTGCGTCGCGCTTCGGCCACCTTAATCCCCTCCCTGGCGCTGCCTTTTTCGCTGGTCGGTACCTTTTCGGTGATGTGGCTGCTGGACTACTCCCTCGACAACCTGTCGATGATGGCGATTATTCTCTGCGTCGGCTTTGTGGTGGATGACGCCATTGTGATGCTGGAAAACATAGTGCGTCACATGGAGATGGGACTATCGCCGTTGGATGCGGCACTGAAAGGGTCACGGGAAATCTGGTTCACGATCGTTTCGATGACGGTTTCCCTGGCCGCCGTGTTTATCCCGATCCTATTCATGGGTGGAATCCTCGGCCGCCTGTTCCGCGAGTTTGCCGTGACGATTTGCGCGGCAGTTTTGATTTCGGGATTCGTATCGGTGACGTTGACGCCGATGTTGTGCAGCCGGCTGCTCAAACATGATGCGCCGCACTCCCGGCCCAATCCGCTGTCGCGAGCGATCGAATGGTTTCTCAACGGGATCACCCGGTGGTATGAGTGGTCGCTTGATTGGGTATTGCGGCACCGCCCCGTGATGCTGGCTATCTTCTTCGGCGTGCTGGGAGCAACGGCGTATCTCTACACCCTGGTGCCCAAAGGCTTCATTCCCGAGACAGACGCAGACCAGATTCAGGGCAGCACGGAGATGCAGGTGGGTACCTCGTTTGAAGCGATGAAGACCCTGCAGCAGCGCATTATTACCATCATCCGCGCTGATCCTGACGTCGATGGTTTTATGACTTCGGTGGGCGGAAGCATGTTTGGTTCCGCGTCGAATACAGGCCGTCTCTTCATTCAGTTGAAGCCCCGCAGGGAACGCGTGGCCACGGCCCAGGAGATTGTGGCGCGCCTTCGTCCCAAAGTGGCGGCGGTTCCCGGCGTGCGGACGACGCTAAGTTTGCCCGCGGCAATCCGCGTCGGGGGCCGCGGTTCGCGCAGTTCGTACGAGTTGACGCTGCAGAGCGCGGATACCGCGGCGCTCTACCGCGAAGCGGCCAAGTTTGAACGCGAAGTAGCGAAGTTGCCTTCCGTGCTGGACGTCAACAGCGATACGCAGATGAGGACGCCGCGCGTCCGCATCGAAGTGGATCGGGACAAGGCGGCCGTCTATGGCCTGAACTCGCAGGAGATTCAGCAGAGCCTCTATAACGGCTACGGCCAAAGCTGGGCTTCCACAATCTACGCGCCGACGAACCAATATCGCGTCATGCTGGAAGTTCTGCCGAAATTCCAGAACTTCACGGACATGCTGTCCAAGGTGTATTTGAAAGGGGCTGGCGATTCGGTGGTGCCCCTGGATGCGGTGACGAACCGGGTCGAGGACGTGGGGCCACAGACCATCGCGCACACGGGGCAACTTCCTTCGGTGACGGTCTCGTTTAATTTGAAACCGGGCGTGGCCTTGAGCCAGGCCGTGGAAGAGGTTTCCGAACTGGCCGCCGAGCAGTTGCCGCCATCGATCACCACCAGTTATACCGGCACCGCCAAAGTCTTTCAGGACTCGCTCCGCAATCTGGGCACGCTGCTAATTGTGGCCATCCTGGTGGTCTACATTGTTCTCGGAGTGCTGTATGAGAGCTTTGTCCACCCTCTCACGATTCTCTCCGGTCTGCCTTCGGCCGCATTCGGCGCTCTGTTGACGTTGCTGATCTTTCGTATGGAATTGAATCTCTATGCGTTCGTCGGGCTGATCCTCCTGATCGGTCTTGTAAAGAAAAACGGCATCATGCAGATCGATTTTGCTCTGGAGCGGCAGCGCCATGGTCTGTCGGCAAAAGATGCGATTCACGAGGGGTGCCTGGCCCGTTTCCGCCCCATTATGATGACGACCATGGCCGCATTGCTCGGCACCCTGCCTATCGCCACCGGATACGGCGCGGGCGGGGAGGCCCGGAAGCCGCTCGGCTTGGCCGTCGTTGGAGGCCTGCTTTTCTCGCAGGCCATTACCCTCTATCTCACTCCTGTGGTCTACACCTATCTCGACTCCCTGGTTAACCGCCGCCGCAACCGGCCGGCGAAAGCCATGCCTCCGGTTTCCGCCCCCACACCGCTGGAGGGCCGTGGATGAGCGTCTCTAAAACATTTATCGAGCGGCCCATCGCTACCACGTTGCTGATGTTTGCCATCGCCCTTTTCGGCGGCATCGCCTACCAGCAACTGCCGGTGAGCGATCTGCCGAACGTCGATTTGCCGACGCTTCTCGTTACCGCACAGTTACCCGGAGCCAGTCCGGAGACCATGGCATCCGCCGTCGCCACTCCGCTCGAAAACAACTTCGCGATGATCGCGGGCCTGTCTTCCATGACCTCGGTCAACACGCTGGGTTCCACGCAGGTCACCCTGGAGTTCGATCTCAGCCGCAACCTGGACGGGGCCGCTGTTGACGTGCAAGCCGCTATTACCCAGGCCTCCCGTCTTCTGCCGCCCGGCATGCCCACGCCGCCCACCTTCGCCAAGGTCAACCCGGCGGATCAGCCGATTCTCTATCTCGCGCTCAGTTCCTCCACTCTTCCGCTCTATACCCTGAACGAATACGCGGAAACCCGCGTCGCGCAGCGTATCTCGCAAGTTACTGGCGTGGCCCAGGTGCAAATCCTCGGGTCGCAACGCTACGCCATGCACGCGCAGATGGACCCCTACGCCATGGCCTCGCGCCGCATCGGCATCAATGAAGTGGAAACCGCTCTGCGCAACTGGAATGTGAACCTGCCCACGGGGACGATCAACGGCCCGCAGCGCGCCTTTACGCTACAGGCCAGCGGGCAGTTGATGAACGCCGCCGCCTATAAATCCATCATCGTCGCCTATCGCAATGGATCTCCGGTGCGGCTGGAAGAGTTGGGCCAATTGGTGGACAGCGTGGAGGATGAACGAACAGCCTCCTGGTTCTGCCGGGAGGCCGGTTGTGGCCGCGCCATTGTACTGGGCATCCAGCGCCAGCCCGGTACGAACACGATGGCCGTGGCCGATGGCGTGAAAAAGTTGTTGCCCGTGTTCAAGACGGAGTTGCCGCCCTCGGTGGAATTGCAGATCTTCTACGACCGTTCGGATACCATTCGCGAGTCGTTCCTCGACGTGAAGTTCACCATGGTGCTGACTCTCTTCCTGATCGTCGGCGTCATCTTTGTCTTTCTACGCAACTTCTCCGCGACGTTGATTCCGTCCCTCGCGCTGCCGTTCTCGATTATCGGTACGTTTGCGGTGATGCACCTGTGCAACTATTCGCTCGACAATCTATCGATGATGGCGCTCATTCTCGCCATCGGCTTCGTTGTCGACGACGCCATTGTGATGCTGGAAAACATCGTTCGCCATCTGGAAATGGGGAAAGCGCCGATGGAAGCCGCGCTCGACGGTTCCCGCGAAATTGGGTTCACCATCGTTTCGATGACGCTCTCGCTGGCCGCTGTGTTTATTCCGGTTCTCTTCATGGGCGGTGTGCTTGGTCGATTGTTCAACGAATTTGCCGTCACCATCTGCGTGTCTATTCTCATCTCCGGCGTCGTATCGGTCACGTTGACGCCCATGCTTTGCAGCCGATTTCTCTCCGGGACGCACGGACATGGCGGCAATCAATCCTGGTTTTTCCGTACCTCGGAACGCTTTCTGGACGGCATGCTCCATGTCTATGATCGCTCGCTGCAATGGGTTCTGCGGTATCGACTGGGCACCATGGTGGTCTCCGTCCTGATACTGGCTGGCACCGTTCATCTGTTCGTCATAGTTCCGAAAGGTTTCATTCCGGACCAGGATACGGATCAACTGTTGATCAATACCGAAGCCGCCGAAGGCACCTCGTTTAAACAGATGGTGGTGTATCAACAGCAGATCGCCGACATCGTCCGGCAGGACCCGGCCGTGGACGCGGTGGTTTCCAGCGTGGGCGGAGCGACCGCCACTACGCTCGGCGGCACCAACGTCGGTCAATTAGTCATTCACTTGAAGCCGCGGGAACACCGCGAACTGCTGGTGGACGGCGTGATTGCCCGGCTGCGCCCGCACCTGAACGAAATCCCCGGCATGCGCGTTTATCCCCAGAATCCGCCGGTGGTCCGCATCGGCGGATTGGTTTCCAAGAGCCAGTATCAATACACGCTCTATTCGCCGGACAAGGACGCGCTCTATGACGCGGCCCGCAAACTGCGCCAGGCGTTTGAGCAGAAGCCGGCCCTGACGGATGTGTCGAGCGATTTGCAGGTCAAGAGCCCACAGGCGGAGGTGAAGATCGATCGGGATAAAGTGGCCGCTATGGGCTTGAACGTCAACCAGATTGAAAACGCGTTGTACGATTCGTACGGCCCCCGTTGGGCATCCACGATCTATTCGCCTGTCAACCAGTACAAGGTGCTTCTCGAATTGCTGCCCCAATACCAGCAGGATCCGAAGTTCCTCTCCATGCTCTACTTCAAGACCGGGTCGGGCAACCTGATTCCTCTGGATTCGCTTGCGAACGTCAGTCTTTCCACCGGACCGCTTTCCATTAGCCACTTCGGACAACTACCCGCGGTGACCGTCGCTTTCAATATTGTTCCCGGCTACTCGTTGGGAGAGGCGCTGGACCAGGCGGATGCGGCAGCGAAAGAAGCGGTTCCGCCCGAAGTCAGCGCTACTTTCCAGGGGGCGGCCAAAGCCTTCCATGGTTCGTTGACGAACTTATGGATTCTCCTGGCCATCGCCATCGCGGTTGTCTATATCGTACTGGGCATCCTTTATGAGAGTTTCATTCACCCCATTACGATCCTTTCCGGCCTGCCCTCCGCCGGGTTCGGCGCGTTGGTTACTCTCTGGCTGTTCAGTATGGATCTCAGTATCTATGCGTTCGTTGGCCTCATCATGTTGATCGGCATCGTGAAGAAGAATGCCATTATGCAGATCGATTTCGCCCTACAGGCCGAAGCCGAAGGACTCACGCCCAATGACGCGATCTATCAGGGCTGTCTGGTGCGCTTCAGGCCCATCATGATGACCACCATGGCCGCACTGCTTGGCGCGGTGCCCATCGCCGTCGGTTATGGCGCGGGCGGGGAAGCGCGGCAGCCGCTCGGGCTGGTGATCGTAGGCGGACTGCTGTTCTCGCAGTTGGTGACGCTCTATCTCACGCCCTGCTACTACACCTATCTGTCGGAGCTGCAAAATTGGTGGCGGCGGCGCAAGGGCAAGGCCGCGCCGGCTGCTCCGGCGCCCGCGCCCGTTGCGCCGCACGCTTAGCGAAGAAACGTACCTTGTTGCAGTTCGCGGAAGGCCTGCTGCAACTCTTCCTGCGTATTCATCACAATCGGTCCGCGCCACGCCACGGGCTCGCCCAGCGGCCGGCCGGATACCAGTAGGAATCGCACGCCCTCTTCGCCCGCCTGCACGGAAACTTCATCGCCCTGGCCGAACTGGATCAAGGACCGGTTGCCGGCCGATTCTCCCTGCATGTCGCGAGGCTCCGACGCATCGCGGAACTCTCCCGCGCCGGCAAATACATAGGCAAATGCGTGGCTGGCCGTTTCGACAGGCAACACGCGCCGCTTGCCCGGCGGCACGGAAACGTCCAGGTAGACCGGGCTGGCGGCGATATCTTCCACCGGCCCCGTCTGGCCCCAGAACGTCCCGCATACCACCCGCACGCGCGTGCCGTCATCCTCGGTGATCACCGGAATATCTTTTGCCTGCACGTCCTGATATCGCGGCTCCGTCATCTTGAGCGATGCCGGTAGATTGGCCCACAACTGGAACCCGTGCATGCGTCCATCGGCATCGCCCCGCGGCATTTCCTGATGGATGATCCCGCTGCCCGCCGTCATCCATTGCACGTCGCCCGCGCCCAACGACCCCTGGTTTCCCAGGCTGTCGGCATGGTCCACCGTTCCCGCCAGCACATAGGTAATCGTTTCAATGCCGCGATGTGGATGCCAGGGGAACCCCGCGCGGTACTGTTCGGGCCGGTCATTGCGAAAATCGTCGAAGAGCAGGAAGGGATCGAACTCCTCGACGGCGCCAAATCCGAATCCTCGCCGCAGGTGAACCCCGGCGCCCTCCATGGTCGGCTGCGACTGCGTCACCCTACGGATAGGACGTATCGACATAATATTTTTGCTCCTTGTTTCGAGAGTACAACGCGCCTCGGTTATACTTCCTCCCATGGCTCGTCTGGCCGTACTCTTGGCATGCGCCTGCCTCTCTCTCCCGGCGCAAGACCGCTTTTCGCGCCTCATGCGCGACATTCTGATCTTCGATGCTCATATCGACACGCCCCGCTACTTCGTGGACGAAGGCTACAGGCTCCGCGATGAACATGCCTACTACGAACTCGACATCCCGCGTATGCGCAAAGGCCATCTGGGGGCCGTGATGTTCGGCATCTATGCCCAACCGCAGGACTTTCCGCCGGAGCGCTGGCTGCCCCGTTCCCTGGAAGTGATCGATGCGCTCCATACCGAAGTGGCCGCCAACAGCCGCGACATGGAGTTCGCCTACACGGCAGCCGATGTGGAACGCATCCACAAAGCCGGCAAACTGGCCGCCATGGCCAGCCTGGAGGGCGGACACCTGATTGCCGATAGCCTGGGCGTCCTGCGTGTTTTCCATCGTCTGGGCGTGCGCTACATGACGCTTGCCCACTTTGCCTCGAACAACTTTGCCGATTCTATGACCGGCATGCAGATCCACACCGGACTCTCGCCTTTCGGACGGGATCTGGTGCGGGAGATGAACCGGCTTGGCATGATGATCGATGTCTCGCACATCTCCGACAAAGCCGTGCTGGACGCTGTCGAACACAGCCGCGCCCCGGTCATCGCCTCGCACTCCTCGGCGAAGGCCATCGCGCCTATCGTCCGGAACATGCCGGATAGCGTGATTCAGGCGATTGCCAAGCGCGGCGGCGTCATCTGCCTGAACTTTCACGCCGGTTACCTCGACAAGGCGGCCTATGACGTTTACTTCCGCAACCGGCAGGCGCGCGATGAAGAGATTAAGGTTGTCACCGGCAAACAGCCGGTGGATTGGGCGCAGGTACGCGCCATCCAGAAGAAGTATTTCGAGAAGATGCCGAAAGTGGACTACCATGTCCTCCTCCGCCATCTCGATCATATTGCCCGCACGGTGGGCGCGGATCACGTCGGTCTGGGTTCGGATTTTGACGGCATCTCCGGAATGGCGCCCACCGGCATGGAGGATGTGTCCAAGTATCCAGTGCTCGTCCGTGGGCTGATGGAGATGGGCTACTCCGACGAGGACATTCGAAAGATCATGGGTTTGAATCTGCTGCGCGTACTGCGCAAGACCGAGGAGGCGGCCGCCAAATGAATCGCCGCGAATTTGTAGCAGCAACGGCGGCCGCGCCGCTCTTCGCCCAGAAGGGGCGGAAGCGGATCGCCTGCCTGTCGTCCACCTACCATGTCCGGTCCCACTCCGATAACTTCATTACCCGCTTTTTGGAGGGCTACTGGATCCATGAAAAGTTCTACGAGCCGCCGTTCACCGTGGCCTCCTTGTGGATGGACCAACTCCACCCCGCCGACATCGGCCACCGTCTTGCCTCTGCCTACCAATTCCCCGTCACCAAGTCGATTGCCGAAGCGCTTACGCTCGGTACCGGCAAGCTGGCCGTGGACGGCGTCGTCATCGTCTGTGAGCACGGCGAGTATCCGCACAACGAGAAGCACCAGCAACTCTACCCGCGCTACGAGTTTTTTGAGCAGGTGGTCAACGTCTTCAAGCAGAGCGGCCGCTCCTGCCCCGTCTTCACCGACAAGCATCTGTCCTATGATTGGCGCAAGGCGAAGCAGATGTATGACTGGTCGCGCGAGTTGAAGTTCCCCATGATGGCCGGGTCCAGCATTCCGGTCACCTTCCGGCGGCCGGAGTACGACCCACCCCTGGGCCTGGAAATGGAATCCGCGCTCAGCGTGGGCGGCGGCTGGGATGCCGACGGCGGCATCTTCCATAACCTCGAAACCCTGCAGGCCTTCACCGAACGCCGGAAGGGCGGGGAAACGGGCATCCGCGCCGTGCAGACGTTGAAAGGCCCTGAAGTGTGGCGCGCCGCACAGCAGGGCTTGTGGGACCGTTCGTTGTTGGAAGCGGCTTTGGCGCGCCAGCAGAAGCCGTCTTCTGTCAAGCCGGAGGATGCGCGCGCCGTACTCGGCCTGGTGGAGTATCGCGACGGGTTCCGCGCGGCCACGCTCTCGCTCAGTTCGGTTTCGGAGTTCCTTGTGGCAGTGAAGCCGAAGGGCGCCGCCCCGAAGGCCACGCTCTGCTACATGCCGGTTGAAAATTCGAACAACTTCTCCATGCTGGTGCACGGCATCACGCAGATGATCGCCTCGGGCGCGCCCGGCGTTGATGTCCGGCGTACGTTGCTGGTTACGGGCGCGCTCGCCGCGCTCATGGAGTCCGGCTTTCAAAACGGTAAGCGCATGGAGACGCCGGAGCTGAACGTTGCCTACAAAGCGCCCGCGCAGAGTTGGTATGCCCACGGGGAGGGATCCTGATGCCTTTGCCTATTGACGCCAACGCTACCGTCAAGCAGATAGCCACCGGCTTTCTCTTCGCCGAAGGACCTGTCTTCAGCCGCCGCGGATATCTCCTGTTCAGCGATGTGGACAACGATCGCATCATGAAGTGGGAGCGCGGCCAGACGACCGTTTTTCGCAATGCTTCCAATCGCGCCAATGGGCTCACTTTTGATCACCAGGGCCGCTTGCTCACGGCCGAAGGCGGGCAGGAGGGAGGGGGCGGCCGCATCACACGCACAGAAAAAAACGGTTCGATCACGGTCCTCGCCGCCAAGGACTTGCAGCGTCCCAACGATCTCGTGTACGCCATCGACGGCAGCATCTATTTCACGGATCTCCCCGCTTCGCTCGTCTATCAGATCACGCGGCAGGGGCAGATTCGCCCGGTAGCGGACGCGCCGGCGCCGAACGGGCTCGCGCTGTCCCCCAATCAGCAGCAGCTATATATCGCCGGGATGAAAGAGCCGATGGTACGCGTGCACGATATCGAGCCCGATGGCCGCCTAAAACCTGGCAAGGACTTCGCGTCCCTCCGCGTCGATGGGCTGAAGACAGATGAATCCGGCAACGTGTGGATGGCTTCGGGCGAAGGCATTTCGGTCTTCACTGCGAAGCGGGAGCCGCTCGGCGGGTTGAAGGTACCTGAAGTTCCCACCAACTGCGCTTGGGGCGACGGGTTCCGCACGCTCTACATTACGGCCGGCAAATCCGTATACGCCATTCCCACGAAGGCCGCTGGTACTCGAACGTTCTAGCGCGGGCCGGACAGCCGGTCCGGCCCTGGTTGTTCCGCGCCCTTCACGTCTCCCACGTTCAGCAGGGCGCCGATGGATATGTACGCGCCGATCAATCCGGTTAGATCCACGATATTCTTCTCGCCCAATCCTTCTTTGGTCCGGAGGAATGTTTCCTCCCCTAGCGTGTGTTGCCGGCACAGTTCGGTGGTGAAGTCATACGTCAGCCCCTGCTCCGCAGTCAGGCCGCCGGGCCGTTTTCCCTGGCGCAATTCCTCCAATGTTTCCGCTCGCAGGCCTTCTTTGATCGCGAGGGGATAGTGGGCGGACCAGACAAACGGGACTGACCATTCCCGGGCCACTGTAAGGATCGCCAGTTCCATCAGCGGTTTCGGCAACGCCGATTTCTGGCGGTAGTAGTTGTACAGGTTCAGCAGATGTTCCGACATGGCCGGACTTCGCAGCATGATGTTCCACGGCCCGGATAGCCCGGACCGCGTCTCTTTCAAAAACCGTTCCGCCAGCGCGCGCTCCGCGCCCTGCGTCTGTGGCAGCGTGCGCTGCGGAAATCGCGGTTGCGCCGCCAACGCCAGGCTTGCCGCCAGCAAAACTCCCAGTCTCATTGCCCCATGGCTCCGAAGATCCTTTGCAGCACGCCGTCCACGGCCTTGCCCTCAATCCAGCGCAGCACCACCACCAGATCATGCTCCGGGTCGCAGTAGATCAGATTCGTGCCGTTTCCTACATGCGCCCACGCCGCCGCCGGCGCGCTGGGCCATAGCTTCTTGTTGGTGTTCAAATACCAGTTCATGTAGCCGTAGGTCGGCTCCACGGGCGTGGGCGTCCGCGCTTGCCGGACCCATTCTTCCGCCAGCAACGCCTTGCCCTTCCATCGGCCGTTGCGCAGCGTCAACAACCCGAAGCGCGCCATGTCCCGCGCGCTAATCATCATCCCGCCGCCCCAATGCCCGCCGCCCGCCACCGACTGCATCTTCATGCCGTCCAGCTCCACCCACGAATTCTCATACCCATACCAGCGCCAGGTCGAAGAGGCGCCGATCGGGTCCATGATGCGCTCTTTCAGTACTTGCGGCAGCGGCCGTCTCCATACCTGGAGCGCCGCATAGGCCAGTAGATTGACCCGCACGTCATTGTATTTGTAGCTCGTCCCCGGTTCACGGTGCCGCCGGGCGCGGTAGGCCATCACTTCGTCGCCCTTGGGCGGCCGGTCGGCCCAGTCCGGTTTGCCCCAGAGTGTGCCTTCCCAGTCGCTCGTCTGTCGCAGCAGGTGATCCCACGTGATCTTCGCGTTCAATGGACCCTCAAACTCGCCGGTCGCCACATAGCGGCGTACCGGGTCGCTTGTCGAATGGATCAGATGGTCCTGTACCGCCAGTCCCACCGTCGTCGAGACGAAACTCTTCGTCACGCTGAACGTCATGTCCACTCGTTCCGGTTCGCCCCATTCGGCCACGATCTTCCCTGCATGCAGAATCAGGCCGGTCATGGCGCTGCGCGGCCGGAACGGACCCAGCGGTTCACCATACAACTCGCGGCCGAAGCTCAAATCATGGCTGAGACGCAAATCGCGCGGTGTCTGGCTTTCCTTCGATTGGGCGAACGCAATCGCCTCCTGCAGTTTCCCTGTCTGAAAGCCCGCCGTGCTGCGCTCCCAGTCTTCATGCAGGCCCGGGTAGTAAGTCTGGGCCGTAACAACCAGCGGAATAAGCAGAAGCAAGCGGAGCGACATTCCCAAGAGCGTAGCAGGGATGAGTGGGACATGATAGGAATAGGGGTATGAGCCAATATGATTCCGGAATGTCCGCATTCGATCGACTCTCCGCTTCCACGTCGCTAACCACGCACCAGTCCGCGGTCATCCGGCAAACCTACATGCTCTTCGGCCTTGCCGTAATCTCCGCCATGGCCGGCGGCGCCATCGGAGCCTCGTCGGAGACCCTGGCCCGCTTCTTCTCTTCTTGGATGGGTTGGCTGGTGGCGATTGTGGCGCTGAATGCGATCCCCTACATCGCCATGTCCGTCCGGCACAATCCGGCACTAGGCGTGTTGGCGCTGTTCTTTGACGGCTTCCTGTCCGGCATCGTCCTTTCGCCGATTCTCTTCTACGCATCGCTGGTCGCCCCGGCCATGATCGTTGCCGCGCTTACCGTCACCGGCGTTGTCTTTGTGGCCATCACCGCGTTTATCTTTTATTCCGGCCGCACCTTCAATGCGCCGCGTGGAATGATGTTTGGCATATTTGCCGCCATCATGGCAGCCATCTTGTTGAACAGCTTCCTGAACATCGGCTGGGTCGGCGTCTTGATCAGCGCCGGGATTGGGATCATGGGCGTAATCGCGCTTGTCAGTTCCACCAGCGGCGTGCTGAATAGCCCCGATGCCGATAGCCCCGTTCCCGGCGCCCTGGCGCTTTTCGCGGGTGTGTTCAACATCTTTGTGGCCGTGTTGAACATCCTCCTCCGTCTGGGCGGAGGCGGCCGCAGCGACGACTAGCGGAATCGCTGTACGAGCACGGAGATTTTCCTATATAATCCGCTGCGGGCGCTTAAGCGCTCAATTCGTGGACTGAGGAAAATCTCTATGCGCGCCGCGTTGCACTGCGTACTTCTCGCCCTCCCCTTGCTCTCGCAAGTCCTCCCCGTCGGCACCGTGGACGGTACCATCCGGGACACCACCGGAGGCGCACTGCCGGGGATTGAGGTCGTCCTTCTCAACCTGGAAACCAACCAGCCCAGGACCGCCGCCACCAATCAGGGCGGCTATTACTTCTTCCCCGCCGTAACGCCCGGCCGCTATCGCGTCACCGTGGAGAAGACCGGCTTCAAGCGGAGCGCCGCCGAAACACTGGTCGAAACCGGCAAACGCTCCACGGCCGATTTCGAGATGCAACTCGGCCAGGTCACCGAATCCGTCCAGGTCAGTTCGCAGGCCGCGCTCCTGGAAACCTCCACCTCCTCCGTCAGCCAGAGCGTGCAGCAGCGTACGATCCAGGATCTTCCTCTGTTGGGCCGCAACCCGCTCATGCTGGTCAACCTCGCGCCCGGCATCACCAACAACTCGTCCACCAGTTCAACCGGGCTGATCGATATTGACAGCGTTTCCTACTCTTCCGCCAACGGGTCCAACCGCCGCCAGAACGAGTTCCTCATGGACGGTATTCCGAACAACGTCTCCGATCGCGTTGCTTACATCCCCTCCGTCGATGCCGTCGAAGAGTTCAACGTGCAAACCAACGCACTGGACGCCGAATACGGCCACGGCGGCGGCATGTACGTCAACCTCACCACCAAGGCCGGTACCAATGGTTTCCACGGCACCCTCTACGAGTTCTTCCGCAATGACAAGCTGAACGCCAACTCCTTTTTCAGCAATCGCGCCGGCACGCCCCGCCCCATCTTCCGCTTCAATCAGTTCGGCGTCACCGCCGGCGGCCCCGTCATGGTGCCGAAACTGTTCAATGGCAAGGACAAGCTTTTCTGGTTCTTTAACTGGGAAGGACTGCGCCAGCGTACGCCCGTCGATTACCGTTTTACTGTTCCCACCGAACTCCAACGCAACGGCGATTTCTCCCAGACTTTCGACCGTACCGGCGCCCCCTTCGTCATCGCCGATCCGCTCACCACGCGCCTCGTCAATAACGCGCAAACCCGTACGCCTTTCCCTGGCGGCGTGATCCCTTCCAACCGCTTCAGCCCCATCGCTCGCAACGTGCTGGGCCGCTATCCGCTGCCCAACACCACCGGCGACGCCTTCACCAACACCAATAACTTCTTCAGTCAGGTGCCCGCTCCCTACGACGGCGACAACTTCTCCGCGCGCATCGACCCCAACATTGGCCGCCACCGTCTCTTCGGCCGTTGGTCGCACAACTACGGTTTCCCCGCCACGCCCACGCCCATCGATATCGGGGGCGGCGTCGGCCAACTGGAAGGCAACAACCGCGCGCAGACCTCCATTGGCTTAAGCGATACGTATTCCTTCACGCCCACCATGGTCATCACCGCGCAGGCCGGCTTCACCCGCTGGACGCAGGAGGGCATCCACCCGTTGCAGGACCCGGCGGCCCTCGGTTTCCCGGCCTCCCTCGTCGCCCAGATGCAGCAGACCATTCACCCGCGTATGAACAACTCGGATATGCGCTACACCGGCGCCTCCGAAGGCATCTGGTATGAACACACCAACACGTTTTCGTACAACATCGGCGTCACCAAAATCGCGGGCAGCCACAACATGAAGTGGGGCATGCAGGCGCAGGTGAAACAGAATAATTCCGTCTCCGCGGCTCGCCCCTCCGGCGAGTACAATTTTGATCGCGGTTTCACGCAAACGAACCCGCTCTCGCCCGCGCAAAATCAGGGCAACGGCATCGCCAGTTTTCTGCTCGGCTATGCCGCCAGCGGCTCGCTGGATCTCCGCGCCGCCACCGCTCCGCAGGCCCCGTTCTACGGCTGGTACTTTCAGGATGACTTTAAAGTATCCAGCAAGCTCACCCTCAACCTCGGCCTCCGTTATGAACTGCTCCTCGGTACCACCGAACGCTACAACCAAAGCAATATCGGAGCTGACCTCACCGCTGCAAGCCCCATCGAAGCCGCCGCCAAAACGGCCTACGCCGCCAACCCGATCCCCGAACTCTCACCCGCAAACTTCAACGTCAAGGGCGGCCTGATTTTCGCCACCCCGGAGAATCGCGGCAACGTGCGTGTCGATAAGAAGTCGCTCGCCCCGCGCATCGGCCTTGCCTATCGCGTCACGCCGCGTACCGTCGTACGCGCCGGCTTCGGCGTCTTCTATTCGGTGTGGTGGCAGCCCTTCGTCCGCGCCACGGGCTTTTCGTCCAACACGCCGATGGTCACCACCCTCGATGGCGGCCTCACGCCCAACGACACTTTGAATAATCCCTTCCCTAACGGGCTCATTCTTCCCACCGGAGCCAGCCAGGGCCTTGCCACGCAGCTCGGCGGCAACCTCTCCGGGACCTATGACTACAACCGCCGGAACCAGTACAACAACCGCTGGAGCTTCGGATTCCAGCAGGAACTCGGCCGCGATCTCGTCTTCGAGGTCAACTACGTCGGCCAGGAGGGCCACCGCCTTCCCGTCAGCACCGACGGTCTCAATAACGACAACAACTACAACATCAATGCCCTCGATCAGAAGTATTACGCTCTCGGCGGCACGCGTCTGAATACCCGGATTGCCAACCCCTTCTTGGGCCTGATCCCCGCACCCAGCGCGCTCGCCGGCTCCACCATTACCGTCGCCCAACTGCTGGCGCCCTACCCGCAATTCACAGCCCTCTCCTTGCAACGCACCACCAAGGGCTCCAGTTCTTATCACTCGCTCCAAACCACAGCCAATAAGCGCATGGGCCGCGGCCTCATGCTCCAGTTTGCCTACACGTGGTCCAAGCAGTTGGAGCGCCTCCGCTACATCGAACCCAGCGATCCCAACCCCTCGCAGATGATCGGCGAGTTCGATAATCCGCACCGCGTCTCCCTCGGGGCCATGTACGAACTGCCCTTCGGCAAAGGCAAGGCCCTCCACACCAACTCCCGCATTGTCGACACGCTGATCGGCGGTTGGCAGTGGAGCGCCATGTATATCTACCAAACTTCGCAAGCCGTCTCCCTGCCGGCCGCCGTCGCTACCGGACAGAAGCCGGGCATCGAGAATCCCACGGTCGACAAGTTCTTCAACACCGGCGCGCTCACCCCGCTTCCTTCCTTCACCGCGCGCCGTCTCCCCTGGACCTGGGGCGACCTCCGCACGCCGCCCATGAACAACTGGGATATGTCGTTCATCAAAACCACGAACCTCCACCAGGAGCGCGTCAAATTGCAACTCCGCGCCGAAATGATCAACGCCTTTAACCGCGTCTGGCTCGGCGGCCTCGTCGTCGATCCCACCAACGGCGCCTATGGCCGGCTCACCTCGCAGCGCAACCTGCCCCGCAACATCCAGGTGGGCTTGAAGCTGATCTTTTAAGCGACAGGAAATGGGAATGCCGGCGGCCGCGGCTCGTCCGGCGTTCCCATTCGCAGTCCGCTACCGGTCCCACGGAAACGCTGCTGTCGGCGCATGGGCGTAGCGTTTCATCGCAATCTCCAGGGTCTCGCCCGCTCCCGGCGCCAGCCGTACCGTAAAATGCCGGCCGGCCACGGGCGTTCGTACTCCGCCAGCGTTCACCGCGATTCCCTCGTGCTCGGCAAACGCGCCCAACTGTACCACTAACTCGCGCCCATGGACCGGGCTCGTGTTCACAAGAGTCACAGTCACGCTGTCTTTCGTCAACGCCGTCACCAGAGCCCCCACGTCCTCCGGCAGCCCCGCCCGCCTTCGCTCCGCGTCAAAATACCGGAGCCGCGCATGCAGCACATTGCCGGAAGATCCCGGGTCATTCGCCCCCAGCATCAGGTTCACCAGGGTCTCCGTCGCCACCGGGCTAAACCGTTGCGCCCCGTCGGAGGGCCTCGTGTCCGCCGTCGATTCGTCCGCCCGCATCGCCGCCACCCGCCGGCGCAATCTTTCAAAGTCCCCTGCCAACGCCTTCGCCGGGTACCCTGCGTTCTTCCCCTGCAAAAACTGCATCCACCCGTCTCCGCCCAGATGCGTCAGGTCTGCTGTGTCCATCGACCACAAATACAAATCCCGCTGTACATCGAAATACTGGCTCGCCGTGTAGCCGTACCATCCCTTTTCTCCATGCTTTTGCGGCAGCAGCGTCCTCCCTCCCTCGCTCTTCTGCGCGGCATAAAGGTTGGCCAGTTGCCGGCGCAACGGGTCCACGTAGGAGGCGTCCCCCGTCAACAAAAATGCTTCGCCCAGGCCCGTCCGCGCCCCGCGCATATAGTAGTTCCGTCCGCTCACCGCCGGGTCGAAGTTCCACCCGAATGTTCCGCCCCACCACTTCCCGCCCCACTCTCCGCCAATCGTTCCGTCCAGTCCGATATTGGTCGGAATGTTGCCGCCATTGGCCACGATCCGGTC
Source organism: Bryobacteraceae bacterium (assembly GCA_035714175.1). GTDB lineage: Bacteria > Acidobacteriota > Terriglobia > Bryobacterales > Bryobacteraceae. The sequence goes on from DASTML010000087.1 coordinate 56,960, forward strand.
CCGCCATGCGCCTGCGTAGGTCAACACCCAGTCCCGGTATTTCGCCTCTCCCGTCAGCGCATAGGCATTGAAGCCGAGCGTGCACGTGCCCATGTTCAATGGATGATCCCCGCGCACGTTGCTCGCCGCGCGGTATCGCTCATGCCGCTCCGGCTTGCCCTCCACCGTTTCGCCGCCCCAATCGAATACAGTGGCCGGCGTAAGGATCGGCCCCCTGCTGCCGTTTAAAATGCTTCGTACAATCTTGTGTTGCGGGTCGTAGTTCGGCATACCCATGTAGAAGCCCGCGAACCGGCGCACCCGCCGGATGTACTCGGCATCGCGCGGGGCCGATAACGCATAGTGATGAAAAGCCGCCAATCCCTCGCCCGTGTGTTCCCAGTCGAACGACGTCACAAACTCCTGATGAAACATCCCCTCCTTGGCCGCCTGCGTGGAGGGGGCCTTCGCCGCCGTAAATTGCCGCAGATGCCCTTCCCAAATCCGCCGATATGCCGCCAGTACGGAATCGGAGCCGCCCAGCGCATGGAGCAGCGTCCAGGCGTGGAACGTCTCCATCACGTCGTCCGGTCCGTCATTGCCGCCCCAACGTTCAATGCACCTGAAGTACCCCCGTTCATCGGTATACTTCGCGGCGAATTCTGACGCTGCGTCAGCATACGCACGCAGCAGCGCCCGCTCGGCCAGTGCCCAATCCGGCGGCGGCATCGGCTTGTCAATCGAGACCACCGGCGGCGCCGCGCATAACGCAGCGCCCAGCATCCACACCACAAGGCTCCGTTTCATCGCCCTACAGTCTATGCAAACGGCCCGCTACACTGGGGATTGCCTTCGCCTTTGCCCACCGGCTTCGCAATTCTCCCCCGTGTCCTCGCCCCCTCCGCGATTGACGCTCTGGTACAAGCCATTGAGAACGCGCCGGCTGCCCGGCAGCGGGCCGGCCGCGGCGGCGTCCGCGACCTTCTCAACCGGGTTCCCGCCGTCCGCACCCTGTCCCGGTCTCTCCCCCTCCGGCAACTGGTCGATCCGGTTCTCGGCGCCCACGCCCGCCCCGTCCGTGCCCTCCTCTTCGACAAAACGCCTGCCGCGAACTGGAAGGTCCCCTGGCATCAGGACCTCACCCTCGCCGTCCAAGCCAGGCACGATCTCCCCGGCTATGGCCCCTGGACCGTCAAAGATGGCATTCCTCACGTGCAACCCCCCGTGGCCGTCCTCGAAAACATGCTCGCTCTGCGGCTCCATCTCGATGATTGCGGGGAACACAACGGCCCTCTCCGTGTACTGCCCGGCACGCACGCGCTGGGCCGCCTCGCCGCGGATGAAATCGACGAGTTGCAACAGTCCCGGCCCGCCGTTACGTGCCTCGCCAGGCGCGGTGATGTCATCCTCCTCCGCCCGTTGCTGCTGCACGCCTCGTCACCGGCTGCCGTGCCTGCCCGCCGCCGCGTGATTCACATCGAATACGCGTCCGCCGTGCTCCCCCAGCCCCTGTGCTGGTACGAAGACCTCGCCTAGTTCTCTTCGCGCACCGCGGGAGCCGCAAACACCTGCACCACAACATACCGGGCTCCGCGCCGCGCAATCCCTATCCCGGTGTGCACGAACCGTTTTTCCAGTACGTTCTCCCGGTGCGCCGGGCTCTCCATCCACGCGTCGCGTAGCGCCTCCGGCGTCTGTTGCCCTTCGGCTAGGTTCTCAGCCACTTTTGCGTAGGCATACCCCGCCTCTTCCACCAGGTCCCATGGCTTCTTGCCATCTATCCCCGTATGCGAAAAATATCCCACCCGCACCATATCGTCGGCCTTGAATTGCGCCGCTTTTTGTAAACGCTTTTCGAACTGCAACGGCCGCAGCCGTGCCCCGCGCCGCACTTGGTTCATCGTCGCCAGGATCACCTCGCGCTTCATCTCCGCGCCCGCCGCGCACCCCGCCGCCAATAAACAGCACACTCTACGCGTCATTCCTTTTGAGTCTAGCGGTCTTCTGTAAACAGATTCCAAGTGCCGCACTTTACGCACGCGTAGCGCCGCCACAGGACCCAACGCTCCGCCCGCCCGCTCTCTCGCAACCAATCCCCGGCATGCCCGGCGCCGCATCGTACGCAGACATTGCGCCAAGGCGCTTCGGGCGCAACGGCTGCGCCCAAATAGAAAGCCCACCCATACACGCTCAGCCGTGTCCCCAGCCGCCGGTCCAGCACCCGGAACAGATAGCAACCCGCCTGTAGCGTCCACTCGCATCCCCCGCCAGCCAGCGCAATCCGCCTCGGCCGCCGCCCTCCATGCGCCCGGTGCAAATAGGAGTAGCCCGAATGCAGCGTCACCGCGGCCCGCAACGGGAGCCCGGTCCGCTCGGCCAGATAGGAGCCTAACGCCGCGGCGTCCGTGAACGCGTTGACATGCCCACCGCCATCGGCCTGCCAACCATACACCCTATCCGTCCATGTGTTGGCGTCGGGGACGGAGACGAACACCGAACCGCTCCGCTTCACTACGCGCCCCATCTCCCGCACCGCCCCGTCCAGGTCCACAAAATGCTCCAGGCTATGGTTCGCCACCACCAGATCCATGGACCCGTCCGCAAACGGCAGCCGCCCCGCGTTCGCGCATACCACCCCCGGCCAGGGCGTAAGGTCTACCCGCGCCACGCGCGCCGCCGTCAACTCCGCATCGAAGCTGCCGCTCCGGCATCCCACGTCCAGCACTCAGCCGCTGGAGTCCAACCGCGCCAAGTACTCTCGCATCCCCGCCGCCCTATCTCTTCTTCGCCTGCGACCGGTACGCCCCCAGCACCGCCGCCAGCAGCCCCGGAAACTTCGCATCAATCTCCGCGCACCGCGCCGTATTCTGCATCTCGACTCCCTTCCGTTCCCCACGGATCAGCCCGGATTCCCGCAGTATCTTGAAATGTTGCGATAGCGTCGACTTCGGGATCGCCTGCTCCCTCACCGCCGCCAGGCTAGTACAACTCTGCCCGCAACCGTTCCCGGCGATCTCTGCGTAAATTGCAACCCGCACCGGGTCGGACAGCGCATGCAGAAGACCTTCAACTGTCACCTCGTCCATGGATGGATGTAGGAGTGGCCGCATGGCCCCATCCTACGCCCGAAAAAATGTTAGTTCAATAGTTCTTTTTTTCGGAACTAGTGAATCGTGGGCCTCTTCCGGCACATCCATTCAGCAGAACCGAAAGGGAACACGAAAATGAGCAAACTGAATGGAAAAGTAGCGGTCGTCACGGGAGCCTCCAAAGGCATCGGAGCCGCCATCGCCAAGGCCTTCGCCGCCGAAGGAGCCGCGGTTGTCGTCAACTACGCCTCCAGTAAGGCGGGAGCCGACGCTGTCGTCGCCTCCATTACCGCTGCCGGGGGCAAGGCCGTCGCAGCGGAAGCCGATGTCTCCAAGCCCGCTGGAGCCAAGTCGTTGATCGATACGGCCATCGCCCAGTTCGGACGCCTGGACATCCTCGTCAACAACTCGGGGGTTTACGAATTCGCTCCTCTCGAAGCCATCACCGAAGACCATTTCCACCGTCAGTTCAATATCAACGTGCTCGGTACGCTTCTGGTCACCCAGGCCGCTGCCGGCCATCTGCCCGAAGGCGGCAGCGTCATTAATATCGGTTCGGTCGTCAGCCGTCTCACGCCGCCCAATTCCGCTGTCTATACCGCCACCAAAGGCGCGATTGATGCGGTGACGGGCGTACTGGCCCGCGAACTCGGCCCTCGTAAGATCCGTGTCAACACCATTAACCCCGGCATGGTCGATACCGAGGGCGCGCAGGCGGCTGGCATCATCGGTTCGGATTTCGAACACGGTTTTGTTTCGCAGGTTCCTCTTGGCCGCACAGGCCGGGTCGAAGACATCGCGCCCATCGCCGTCTTTCTGGCGTCGGACGATGCGGGTTGGCTGACCGGGGAGCAGTTGATCGCCAGCGGCGGAGCCCGCTAAGGCCCGGCGGCGCAGCGCGGGAAGACATAGGAAGGAATAGAAGAAACTGTCATGGGAAAACTTACTGGTAAGGTTGCGGTCGTCACCGGCGGCAATAGCGGCATGGGTCTGGCCACGGCCCGGCTCTTTGTGGAGGAAGGCGCGCAGGTCATCATTACCGGCCGCCGCCAACAGGATACGGAGGAGGCCGTCCGGGCCATCGGCGGCTCTGTGGAAGGCATTGTGGGCGACGTTTCGAATCTGGCCGATCTCGACAGGCTCCACGATCACATCGCCGCCAAGTACGGGCGCGTCGATATTGTCTTTGCCAACGCCGGCGTCGGCAGCTTCGTTCCTCTCGGACAGGTAACGGAGCAGGAGTTCGATCACGTGTTCGGCGTCAATGTGAAGGGCACTTTCTTCACGGTCCAGAAACTGCTCCCCCTTCTTTCCGATGGCGGCTCACTCATCCTCAACAGTTCCATCGCCGGAGCCAAGGGGTTTGAGGCGTTCAGCGTCTATTCGGCCACCAAGGCGGCTGTCCGCTCTTTGGCCCGCACCTGGACCACGGACTTGAAGGCGCGCCGCATTCGCGTCAACGTCATCTCGCCCGGTCCAATCGATACGCCCATCTTCGGCAAAGGCGGCCTCACGTCGGAGCAAGTGGACGGCTTCAAGTCCTCCCTCGCCCAGCAGGTGCCGCTCGGCCGCCTCGGCGCGCCGGAGGAAATTGCCAAGCCGGCGCTGTTTCTTGCCTCGGACGACAGCAGTTTTATCACCGGCGTCGAACTGACCGTGGACGGTGGTCTTGCGCAGGTGTAATAGAGCCGTTCACAGCGCCGGAAAAGAATTCGAAACGGAGTGAAATCAACGGGTTGGCGGATAGGGGCGTCTTGCGGCGCCCCTGTTTTCTTGACATCGCCCGATACAGTGAAAAAAGAGGGGCCGTCCCTCACACTGTCTGCGAAAAGGATGTCGCCATGCCTGCTTTTTCTCTAATGGACGGGGCCGTTTGTAGCCCGGAAAATGAGGCCCGCTGTAACGAACGCCGGGACTCCATCCTGGCTGCCGTCAAGCCAGCCAACATTGTCGAACAGGTTCTTGCCGCGGAATTATTCCACGCCAGTTGGGAAATGGAGCGTGTGCGCGAACTTTCCGGTGATCCTGCCGTCGAGGATCGTCTCAACGCCGCCTATAGCCGAGCCTCCCGCAACTGGCGCCGCTCTCTCAAACAGCTCAAAACCCTGCAAACGGCCCGTGCCACCCATTTCGCCAAGCTCTACACGGCTGCCGAACGCACGGCGGGCGAAGCGTGCCCCTTCGCTGACCTTGCCAAAGTTCCCGTTCTGCCCGGCTTCCCTGGGGAGGTGCAATAGCCATGGCCACTCAAGCGCAGCAATTGGCCAACGCCGCCAATGCACAATTCTCCACGGGACCGCGCACAGGGGCCGGTAAAGCCGCTTCTTCCCGCAACGCCCGCACCCACGGCCTCTCTACCGGGGTCCTCACCGTTTCTGCCGAACAGCGCCCGGAGTTTGACGCCTTCTCCGCGGCCCTCGTGTCTGAAATGAAACCGGCGGGTGCTTTGGAAATGGACGCGCTACTGGAGTTTCGCGATGCCGCGTGGCGCCTCCGCCAAGTCCGCGCCTACGTGTGCCGCCTCGCCGCCGGTGGCGGGGCCGATCCGCTCACCCATCCGGAAACCGCCGCCGTCATGCGCCAGTTGCATCGCTTTCGTGCCGCGGCGGAAATGTCGCTGCATCGCTCGCTCGACGCCTTCCGCGACTTGCAAACCCTCCGCTTCGCCCGTGTGCTCCACGTTGCAAAGAGCGAAAACGAAGCCATTGGCCCACTGGCCGCCCCGGCTGCCTTTGCCCTCATGCGCGTCGAAGGCATTCCCATGAACCGCCTCCTGCGCGACCGTTTCGACGCCAATCATGGCATCGTCGCCGTAACCTGACGTTCCAACTGCCGGCGGCGGCGAACTTTGTAAAAATGGGAGATGGTCCACAGCTGGACCCTATCTGCCAATCTATGTCAAAACGCGAATTTCAAACCGAAGTAAACCAGCTTCTCCACCTGATCATCCACTCGCTCTACTCGCACCCGGAGATCTTCCTGCGGGAACTGGTGTCGAACGCCTCGGATGCGCTCGACAAGCTCAAGTATCTGACGCTCACCGAAGAGCCGTATAAGTCGCTTGCCTTCGATCCGAAAATCGAGCTCGACTTGGACGAAGAAAAAGGCATCCTCACCATTACCGACAACGGCATCGGCATGAATGAGGAGGACCTCGTCTCCCACCTCGGCACCATTGCGCGCTCGGGAACCAAAAACTTCCTGGCGAATCTCTCGGGCGATGCCAAGAGGGATTCCAACCTGATCGGCCAATTCGGCGTCGGGTTCTATAGCGCCTTTATCGTCGCGGACCGCGTGGACGTCGTCTCTCGCAAGGCCGGCGAAGAACAGGCCTGGCGGTGGACTTCCGACGGCAAAACCGGATTCGAAATCGAACCCGCTTCGCGCGCCTCGCAGGGTACCAGCATCACCGTGCACTTCAATGAGGAGGGCAAGGACTACGCCCACGGCTGGAAGCTGCGCGACATCATTAAGAAGTATTCGAACCACATTGCTTTTCCCATCTATTTGATCTCGGACGAACACGAGTGGAACGAAGAGGAAAAGAAGTCGGTCAAGATCCGCAAAACCCAGCAGGTCAACTCCGCCAGTGCGCTATGGAAGCGTTCCAAGTCCGAATTGAAGGATGAAGACTACCAGGAACTCTACAAGACCATCTCCGGCGACTACGAAGATCCGCTCTTCTGGTTCCACACCAAAGCCGAAGGCACCATGGAGTACACCACGCTCTTCTACGTGCCCTCCAAAGCGCCGCACGATCTCTATCAGGCTGACTACACGCCCGGCGTCAAACTCTACGTCAAGCGCGTCTTCATCACCGACGATTCCAAGGAACTGCTGCCCACCTATCTCCGCTTCCTCCGCGGCATCATCGACAGCGAAGACCTGCCCCTCAACGTCAGTCGCGAGATTCTCCAGCAAAACCGGACCCTCAGCGCCATTCGCAACGCCAGCGTGAAGAAGGTGCTCAACGAACTGAAGTCCATCGCGGCCGATGAACCGGAAAAGTACGCGAAGTTCATCGAACAGTTCAACAAGCCCTTGAAGGAAGGTCTCTACCAGGACTACGCCAACCGCGAAACCCTACTGGATCTCATCCGCGTGAAGACGACGAAATCCGATGCCTGGACCAGTTTTGCGGAGATCAAGGAGCGGATGAAGGAAGGGCAGAAGGGCATCTACTACATCACCGGAGGCCCATCCGCTCAACTGCGCACCTCGCCCCTCTTGGAGATCTACCGGAAGAAGGACATCGAAGTCGTCATTCTCGATGATGAAATCGATGAACTCATCTTCTCCGGCATTGAGAAATACGGCGACGTGGATCTGAAATCTGTCAACAAGTCCTCCACGACCGAAGATCTGAAGTCGGACGACGACCAGGACAAGAGCGAAGATTTGAAGCCGCTGCTCGAAAAGCTGAAGGCCGCTCTGAACGGCAAGGTAAAGGACGTCCGTTCCTCCGTGCGTCTTGCCGACAGCCCCTCCTGTATCGTCTCCGATGAGGAAGAGCCGAGTCTCAAGATGCGGCAGATGCTTCGCGCCATGGGCCAGGCCGGATTACCGGATTCGAAGCCAATTCTCGAAGTAAACCCGGATCACGAGATCGTCAAGAAACTGCAGGCCGCTGGTGACGATTCGCTCGTCAACGATGCCGCTTTCCTGCTCCTGGATCAGGCATTGCTCATCGAAGGCGTGGCGCTCGAAGACCCGTCGGCCTTCGTGCAGCGTCTCAACCGCGTCCTCACCCGGGCCGTCTAGGCCAGAATATCCTTCACCACATTCCCGGCGACGTCCGTCAAACGGAAGTTCCTTCCCGAATACGGATAAGTCAGCCGGGTGTGGTCGAGGCCCAACTGGTGCAACACCGTGGCGTGCAGGTCATGCACGTGGACTTTTTTCTCTATCGATTGGTAGCCAAACTCATCCGTCGCGCCATGTGCCATGCCGCCGCGGAATCCGCCTCCAACCAGAACGGTCGTGAACCCTTCGTTATTGTGGTTCCGGCCGTTTTGCACGTTAATACGTCCCGCCACTTCCGTCCAGGGCCGCCGCCCAAACTCACCGCCGATGATGACGATGGTCTCTTTCAATAGGCCCGACGCTTTCAGGTCCGCCAACAGCGCCGCAATCGGTTGATCGGCCTGCCGTGCCAGCCTCCGGTGCACCAGAATGTCGTGATGGCTGTCCCAGGGCTTGTCGTTGCCGAAGTAGACCTGCACCGCCCGCACGCCGCGTTCGATCAGCCGCCGCGCCACTAGACAGCCGCGCGCGAAATCGCCGTCCCTCGTCGCCGACTTGATATGCATCTCGGCTCCGTCGTCTTTGGCGTTCACGCCATAGCGCTCCCGAACCGCCTCCGGTTCCTTGGAGATGTCGAATGCGTCTAACGCCTCGCTCTGCATCCGGTAAGCCACTTCCATGGACTGTATGCGGCCTTCCAGTTGCGCATCCTCGCCGCGCTGCGCCAGTTCCATCCGGTTCAGCTTGCCCCACAGCTCCATCCGTCGCTTCTGTTCCGCGCTGTTGCCATTGCGGTTGCGCAGATGCTGAATCATTTTTTCCGGGTCGGACTCGTCCGCCGGGACGTACGTCCCCTGGTAGAGCGCCGGCAAAAACGCCGAACTCCACAACTGCGCGCCGACGTCCGGCACACCCGCGCACAGCGAGATGAATCCGGGTAGATTGGCGTTCTCCGTGCCAAGGCCGTAGGTGGTCCATGCGCCCCACGAGGGGAAGCCGGGGATGATCCGGCCCGAGTTCATTTGCAGGATCGCCTGCGGATGCGCCGGAAGATCGGTGTGCATGGACCGCACCACGCAGAGATCATCCGCATGCGCCGCCGTCTTCGCGAACAGTTCGCTGATCTCCAGGCCGCTCTGCCCATACCGCTGGAACGAGAACGGCGACCGCATCAACGTGCCGCGCTCCTGCTTCGCCTTCGGATAGTCGCCCGGTATCGGTTGCCCGTGATATTTCTCCAGAGCCGGCTTCGGGTCAAACGTGTCTACCTGAGACGGCCCGCCGTTCAGGAACAGGAAGATGACCTGCTTTGCCTTCGGCGCAAAGTGGGGCCGCTTCGGCGCAAGAGAGGCCGTCTGCGCCTGTAGCAGACCAGCCAGGCCCACCATCCCAAATCCATTCGTCAGTTGAAACAGCGCGTCTCTGCGGTTCATAGGGAGCCTTAATTCACAAACAGGAGTTCGTTGCCGCTCAAGAGGGCCTGCGCGTAGGAGCGCCATTCACCCCCCGCCACAAACTCCTTGCCAAGTTGCAGTTCGGCCGGCGTCGCCTCGCGGGCATATACCTTCCGGTACGCCTGCCGGATGCGTTCTTCCGTTGATCCGGTCAGTTGCTTGGCAAGCGCCTCGGCCCGTGCCGCCAGAAATTCACCGTTCAAAAAGTAAAGCTGTTGCAGCGGCGTCGCCGTCACAATCCGCTTTTCCGCCGAAAGGTTCGGATTCGGGAAATCAAACAGCGCCAGTGTGCCGTCCAGCTTCCGCCGGCTCACCATGCCGTACACCGACCGCTGCCGGTTCGCCGGATTCTCCAACGCCGCCGGCTTCTCTCCCGGGGTCAACTCCAATTCACCGCTGACGCGCAACAGCGTATCGCGCATGGATTCGGCGTCCAACCGCTGCCGGTTCGCCCGCCACAGCAGCCGGTTGTCGGGGTCCACCGCGAAGCTTTGTTCGTTCCGGTCCGCGCTCCGCTGGTAGGTCTCCGACAGCATAATCTCCCGGTGCAGTTTCTTCATCGACCAGCCGTTTTCCATGAACGTCGCCGACAGGTAGTCGAGCAGCGCCGGATGACTCGGTGTCTCACCCATCCGCCCGAAGTTGGAAACCGTCCGCACCAGCCCTTCGCCGAAATGATGCTGCCAGATCCGGTTCACCATCACCCGCGCCGTCAACGGATTCTCGCGGTTGGCAATCGCCTCGGCCAGTTCCAGCCGCCCGCTGCCCTTGGAGAACGCCTTCGGTTCGCCCGGCGAAAGAATCGAAAGGAACGCCCGCGGCGCCTCCTCCCCCAAGTTCTCCGGGACACCATTGATCTGCACCCGTTCGTTGATCGGGTTCGGATTGTCTTTGATTACGTGCGCGAAGGCGTACTGCGCCGGCAGCGCCGTTTGCAGGTCTTTCAATTCGGCCCGCATATCGGCCAGATAGCCTTTCCATCGTCCGGTCAGGAATCGCTCAATCGTCCCATCGGAGGTGTAGTAGCCCCGGTTTGGCCCAAACCAAAGTACGCCGTCCTCTTCCTGCTTAAACTCGCGGCCGTAGAAGTCATTGAAGTACAGGTCGCGCCACAGAAAGTAGCGGTCCGGCGGCAGGGCGAAAGTCTGGCCCTTTGACGAGGGATCGTTAGTCGTCGAGGCCTGCAAATTCTTCTCGTCCACTTTTTTGCGTTCCTGCAGGACCGCCAATGCCTCCTGGCGGAACGCGCTCAGGTCGAACGACTCTTTCTCCCACCCATGCAGATATTTGTTATCCACGGGCCCGGTTTTGAGGTACCGCACCCAGCGCGCCAGTACTTCTTTATCCAGCCCCTCTGCCGCCATCTCCGGATGCCGCGCCGCGCGGATGTAGCGGGGCGACTCCGACGCCAGCATCTCCGCCAGTTCCTCCGCCTGCGCTTTCAGGAAGCTCTCGATGCGTTTCTTCACATCGTTGATCTTCTTTTCTTGCGTCTTGTAGGCCTTCACCTGTTCCGCGGGAGCCATTTCGTATTCGGCGCGTTTCGTGGAGCTGAACACGCCTTGTAGCGCGTAGTAGTCCTTCGTGGGAATCGGGTCGAACTTGTGATCGTGGCACTGCGCGCAGGCTCCCGTGAGGGCCAGGAAGCCGCGCGTTGTCACGTCCACGCGGTCGTCGGTCAATTCCGGGCTCAAACCGTAAAAACCCAGACCAATCGCCAGATCCTTCCGCTGCGGGTCCAACTGGTCGCCCGCAATCTGCGCCTTCACAAACAGGTCGTAGGGCATGTCCTGGTTGAACGCCTGAATCACCCAGTTCCGGTAGCGGAACGAGTTCGGATACGGCAGCTCCACGTCGCTGTCCATCCGGTCGTCGGCGTAGCGGGCCACGTCCAGCCAGTGCCGGGCCCATCGCTCTCCGTACTGGGGCGAGGCGAGCAGCCGGTCGACGACTTTGGCGAAGGCATCGGGCGAGCGGTCTTTTTCAAACGCCTGTGCCTCCGCGAACGAGGGCGGCAGGCCGGTGAGGTCCATGTAGGCGCGGCGAATCAGGTCGCGCCGGGCGGCGGGCGGGTTGGCGGTAAGGCCCTTGGCGCGAAGCGCCTCCCCCACAAACCGGTCAAGCGGCATTCCGGTTCCGGCGGGAACATCCGGTTTAACGACCGGCAGGAACGCCCAGAACTTCCGCTGCTCCGGCGTGATGACGTACTTGCCCTTGGTTGGAACGTTGGTTGCCGCTTGCTCCGGCCAGTAGGCGCCGGCCTTCACCCACTCCGTCAGCACCGCGATCTCGGAATCGGGCATGCGCGGCGCGCCCATCGGCATCTTCATCTTCTCGTTGGCGTGCGTGACGGCCTGTATAAGGAGGCTTTCCTCCGGTTTGCCCGGCACCACGGCCGGGCCGTTCTTGCCGCCCTTTAACAAGGCATTCCGCGAGTTGACGGCCAACCCGCCCAACGGCGCGGAGGAGTGGCAGCCGTAGCAACGGTTCGCCAAAATGGGCCGTACTTTCCGCTCAAATTGCTCCGCAACGGTATCCGGCGCGGCAAACAAGGGCGCGGCGCACAACAGGAGCGCTACTCGCATGGCCCCAATGCTATCAAAACGTTACAGCGGTACGGCGTTCTGGGCGACGTACTCGTCCACCGGCGTTTCGTCCTTGGAAACGTAGTGGTACACCTCGGCGTAGCGCAGGCCGTGCTGCTTGCCGCGGACACGGTCACGGGAGAGCGCGAAGTACTTGGTGTACTGGCGGTTGGCGGTGGCGTCGTCGTTGCCCAACAGAGGCAGTTTCTTGCCTTGGGCCGCGAGCTTGGCCTTGAGCACTGCCCCCAGGTTGCCCGCCGGGCCTTGCGTCACATTGGCGATGTTGGCATGGACTTTGCCATCCATATAGTCAGCGATATCCACGACGCGGTTCACCAACTGCGGCCCGCGCGCGAAGTAGTAGGCATCCTTGGGGCCGTGCGGCGTTAAACCAGCTTTGAAGTGTTCCGGATAGTCCCAGCGGCTGGAGGCCATCCAGAACGCGGACTCCACCGCTTTCGCCGTCACGTTATGGTCCGGGTTCCGCTCGTAGAGAGAGGACGGGTCATAGACGATCACCGTGTCCACCTTGAGCACACGGAACAGGAAGATCAGCCGGGCGCGGATCTCCACAATCGGCCAGGCGTCCATGTTGTGGTTCGGGTAGTTCAGAAAGAACGACTCCTTGCACTTCAGCCGCCGGCCCACCTCGTAGGTGTCCTGCTCATTCTTGTAGACGATGTCGCCGATAGAGGGTCCGGTACCGGCCATGGAGTCATTCGAGAGCGTGATGAGATAGCCGGTGTAGCCCTCGTCAATCAGCTTGAGGACCAGACCGCCGGCGAAGATGGGGATGTCGTCGCAATGGGGCTGGATGGCGGCGAAGACCTTGCCCTGATGCGGTTTGCCCGGGACCTTGCGTTCGATGGTGACGGGAAGTTGGTAGGCGACGCCTCCTGTCCCTCCGGACATATATTCCCGGTCAATCTGCGGCTCTGGAGTACCTTGCATGAGCCCGGCCGAAAGGCTCGTTCCGAAGAAATTCCGACGCTGCATGGCTACAGTGTAAACTTACGGGTTCGTGCCAGATAACGGATCCTTTCTCCTCTCCATGACGCTCGGCGCAATCGCGCTGCTGCTGTTCCTGATTCTTGCCGTCCGTCTGCATGCCTTCCTGGCTTTGCTCATCAGTTCCATGGCCTTGGGCCTGGCGGTGGGCATGGAGCCGATGAAGGTCATCAAATCGATTCAAGCGGGGTTCGGCGATGCGCTGGGCTTTATCGCAGTGGTGGTAGCGCTCGGCGCAATGATCGGCCGGTTCCTGGAACATTCCGGCGGCGGGAGGGTGCTAGCCGACTGGCTGCTCAACAAGTTCGGCAAGGACAACGCCGTGTGGGCCGTGCTGACGGCGGCGTTCCTGGTGGGCCTGCCGATTTTCTTTGAAGTGGGTTTTATCATCCTGGTGCCGTTGGCGTGGAGCCTGGCGCGGGAATCCAAAAAATCGCTACTGTTCTACGGGCTGCCGATGACAGCCGCGCTGACGGTGACGCACGCGATGGTGCCTCCGCACCCGGCGCCATCGGCCGCCGCGTCGTTGCTGGGCGCTGATCTGGGCCGCACAATTCTCTACGGCGCGATCCTCTCCATCCCGATGGCGATTTCCGGCGGCATCATCTACGGCCGTTGGATCGCGAACCGGCTCTACATCCCGGTGCCGGAGATGGCTTCGCGAGTGAAGGAAGAGAAGTCCGAACTGCCGCCGCCGAGCGTGTTCCTGGTGATCCTGGTGCTGTTGCTGCCGGTGATGTTCATTTTCGCCGCCTCCATCGCCGACATCGCCAAGTGGTCTTCGCGGAGCGTGCTTGGTTTCCTGGGCCATCCGTTTTCCGCGCTGCTGATTACGGCGCTTTTTGCGATGTATGCCTTTGGCGTGCGGCGCGGGTTAAACCGCGACCAGTTGGGCAAGATGGCCACGGATTCGCTGGCTCCCATTGGAACGTTACTTGCCATCATGGGCGGCGGCGGGGCCTTCAAACAGATCATCGTCGATTCCGGTGTGGGGCCGTATGCGGGCAAGCTACTGGCTTCTTCGGCCATTTCGCCGTTAGTAGTGGCCTATCTGGTGGCGGCGGCAATGCGCATGGCGCAGGGCTCGGCCACGGTGGCCATTATTACGGCGGCGGGCATCGTTGCCCCGTTGGTGAAAGGTATCCCCGGCTACACGCCGGAGATGATTGTGCTGGCGCTAAGCGCCGGCGGCACGATTCTGTCCCACGTCAATGACGCCGGATTCTGGATTGTGAACGAGTACTTTGGCATGACGGTGCCGCAGACGCTCCAAAGCTGGACGACCATGAAAGTCATCACGTCGATCGTCGGCATAACCTGCATTCTGACTTTTCAAGCGCTGTTCGGTTAAAGAGGAGCAATATGAGCATCTACGACGACCTTGGGATACGGACGATCATCAACGCCAAGGGGCCGTCGACGCGCGTCTCCGGCGCGCTGTTGGCGCCGGAAGTGACGGCGGCGATGGCGGAGGCGGCCACCTATTGCGTGGACATGACCGACTTGCAAGCCGGGGCGAGCAAAATTATTGCGGAGATCACCGGGGCCGAGGGAGGCATTGTAACCGCCGGGGCGGCGGCTGGTCTGCTGCTGGGCACGGCGGCCTGCGTGGCTGGCCTTGATCCCGGCAAGATGGCGCGGCTGCCGGACACGGCGGGCATGAAGAACGAGGTCATCATGGTGCGTAGCCAGCGCAACTTCTATGACCACGCCATTCGCGCGACGGGCGTGAAAATTGTGGAAGTGGGATTGCCGGACCGCGTGGCGGGAGCGGGCGTGCGCGATGCGGAGGGCTGGGAGATTGCCGATGCGATTACGCCGGCGACCGCCGCCGTGGTGTACGTAATGAATGGCAGCGCGCGACCCTCGCTGGACGATGTGATTCGCGCCGCGCACGGGAAGAATGTTCCTGTGCTGGTGGACGCCGCGGCGCAGTTGCCGCCGGTTTCCAACCTCAAGAAGTTTATTGCGGCGGGCGCGGATCTGGTGGCGTTCAGCGGCGGGAAGGCCATTGGAGGTCCGCAGGGCTCCGGCATCCTCTGTGGGAAGCGGGACCTGATCATGTCGGCGGTGTTGCAGCACCTGGACCTGGACATTGAATGGGCGCAGTGGCAACCGCCGGCTAATCTGATCGACAAAGACCGGCTGGTGGGGCTGCCGCCGCACGGGATCGGCCGTACGTGCAAGGTGGGCAAGGAGACTGTGGCCGGGCTGCTGGTGGCCTTGCGGCGGTTTGTGGCGCAGAGCGACGAGGCGCGGCGGACTATCTATCTGGCACGGGTGGAGAAGTTGGCGCAGGAACTGGCGCGGATGCGGAACGCGAGCGTGTCGATCCGGGATGGCATGGTGCCCAAGCTGGCGATCATTGTGAATCCGAATATGGGTAAGTCGACGATGGAGATCTGCCTGGCGTTGCAGAGCGGGAATCCGGCGGTCTACATGGACCCCGGGCAGGCGGCGGGCGGTATTTTGGTGGTGAATCCTACGGCACTTCGCGATGCGGACTTGCCGGCGCTGGCGCAGCGTTTGCGCGATGTGATTGGTTGAGGAGAGCGTGATGAAACTGCTTCTGTTTGCGGGAACTCTGTTGTGCGCCGCGGCGGCCGATTGCGAAGGGCTGGCCAAGTTGAAGCTGCCGGCCACCACGATCACCGAGGCGCGGCTGACGCCGACGGAGAAGGATGTTCCGGCGCACTGCCGGGTGACCGGCGTTATCGCGCCGACATCCGATTCGGTAATCAAGTTCGCGGTGTGGATGCCGGCCGAGGGCTGGAACGGTAAGTTTTTGGGCGTGGGCAACGGCGGATACGCGGGGTCGATCAGCGTGAGCGGACTGGCGGAGGCGGTGCGGAACGGATTTGCCTCGGCATCGACGGACACGGGCCACGAAGCGGGGCAAGGCGTGGACGCAAAGTGGGCGTTGAACCATCCGGAAAAGATCATCGATTACGGCCATCGCGCGATTCATCTGATGACGGTACAGGGCAAGGCGATCACGACGGCTTTCTATGGTTCGGCTCCGAAGCGTTCCTACTTCTCTTCGTGTTCGAACGGCGGGCGGCAGGCGCTGATGGAGGCGCAACGGTATCCGGAAGACTATGACGGGATTGTAGCGGGCGCGCCGGCCAACGACTGGGTGCACCTGATGGCGAATGCGGCGTTTCTGTCGTCGCTGACGATGCGGGATGCGGAGTTCTATATTCCTTCGACGAAGTTGCCGGCCATACAGGCGGCGACGGTGGCGGCCTGCGATAAGAAAGACGGCGTGGAAGATGGCGTTGTGGAGAATCCGGCGGCATGCGGGTTCGATCCGGCGGTGTTGCTGTGCAAAGGCGACGAAACGGACCAGTGCCTGACCAAAGCGCAGGCTGCTTCGCTGCGCGTGATCTACGGCGGATTGAAAGACGCCAAGGGCAAACAGGTGTATCCAGGGTATGCGCTATCGGGCGAGGCGGAGAAGGGAAGCTGGGGTTCCTGGATCACAGGACCGGGCCGCGAGCAGAGCGCGATGTACCAGTTCAGCACGAACTTCTTCAAGTACATGGTCTACAGCAATCCGAATTGGGACTACCGCTCGTTTGACGTTGCCAGGGATCTGCCCGCCGCGCGGAAACTGGCGGTACATTTGAGCGCGGTCAATCCGGACCTGCGCGCTTTTCAGGCGCGGGGCGGCAAGTTGATTCTGTATCACGGCTGGTGCGACGCGGCGATTCCGGGGCAGGCGGTGATCGACTACTACAACTCGGTGGTGCAGAAAATGGGCGCCGCCAACGCGCAATCCTTTGTGCGGCTATTCATGGCTCCGGGCGTGCAGCACTGCTGGTCGGGGGCGGGGCCGGACAGCTTTGGGCAGAATGGCGCGCCAAAGGGCGATCCGGAATCGAACATAGCGGCGGCGGTGGTGGCTTGGGTGGAGAACGGCCGGACGCCGGAGCGGATCACTGCATCGAAGCCCGGACGGACACGGCCACTGTGCGCCTATCCGATGACGGCGAAGTATAAAGGCAGCGGGTCTACCGACGACGCGGCGAATTTTGATTGCGCGCGGTAAATCGGGTATCCTCAGGGCCTATGAAGACTCTGTTGTTCACGACCTTGCTGGTTGGGCTTTCGATGGCTACCTATGCGGAAACTGCCGATGAGGCAGCCGTGCGCGCGGCGCATGAAGCGTATGTGACGGCGGCGAAGGCCGGCGACGGCGCAACGCTGGGCAAGTTGTTTGCCGATGGCTTGCAGTACAGCCACTCGAATACGCTGCTGGAGAGCAAGGAGCAGGCGATCGCGGCGCTGGTGAAGTCGAAGAGCTTCTTTGAAGTTCACTCACAGACGATTCATGTGTACGGCAAGGCGGCGACGATTCGCGCCAAAGTGACGGCGCACGGGCCGACCGGCGACACGCCGTTGACGATTCTTCAGGTATGGGTGAAGAACGGCAAGCAATGGCAGATGACGGAACGGCAGACGACGCGCATTCCGGCGCCCACGAAGTAAGCCATGTTTACCCTACTGTTGGCGCAAGCGCTCTTTGTGGCCACGCCGTTCACGCCGGAGCACAGTTTTACCTCCGGCGTGGAGGGTCCGGCGACGGATAAGGCGGGCAATGTCTATGCGGTCAGCTACCAGAAGACCGACACGATCGGTAAAGTGACCCCGGACGGCAAGGCGGAACTGTGGGTGACGATGCCGGAAGGGAGCCTGGGCAATGGGATCCGGTTCACGCCTTCCGGGCGTATGTTTGTGGCCGACTACAAGGGGCACAACATCCTGGAAATTGACCCGGCGACCAAGAAAATTTCCGTGTTCGCCAAAGTGCCGACGCAGAGCCAGCCGAACGACATCGCGCTGGGACCGGACGGGACGCTGTGGGCGTCGGACCCGGCATGGAAAGAGGGTACGGGGCAGGTGTGGCGGATCGATACCGACGCCAAGGTGACGAGCGTGGCGACGGGGATGAGCACGACGAACGGCATTGAGGTGAGCCCGAACGGGAAGTACCTCTATGTGAATGAGTCGGGTTCACGGAAGGTGTGGCGGTTCCGGATCGGCAAGGACAAGATGCTGTCGGATAAGAAGCTGCTGATCGAATTCCCGGATTTCGGCATGGACGGGATGCGGGCGGATGTGAAGGGTAACCTGTACATCACGCGGCACGGCAAGGGCGTGGTGGCGATTGTTTCTCCGAAAGGGAAGTTGCTGCGCGAGGTGAGCGTGCTGGGGAAGAGCCCGACGAACATCACGTTCGGCGGGCCGGATGGGAAGACTTGCTACGTGACTGAGGTGGAGCACGGACGGTTGGTTTCGTTCCGCGTGCAGCACCCGGGGCGCTAGCGCGGCGGGATGATGTTCCAGCTTTGGATGACGGGAACCTGGCGATCGTAGCCAAGGATGCAGATGGCGGCGGTCTCCAGGGCCAGATTGCGGGCGGTGATGGGCGGGTCACCGATCCAGCAGGCGGCCAGGATGCGCAGAATATGGCCGTGGGCGACGAAGGCGATGTCGCCCTCGGTGACTTCGGCCGTGGCGCGGCGGATGATGGAGCGGGCGCGCTGGGCCACCTGGTCCAGCGATTCTCCGTCGGGGATGGGAGACTCCCAAACTGACCAGCCTGGTTCTGTTTCGCGGATCTGGTCGGCTGTGCGGCCGTCGTAGATGCCGTAGTTCCATTCCATCAGATCGTCGTCATAGATGGCATTGGCGGAGAGGCCCGCGATGTGGCAAGTCTCACGCGCGCGGAGCAATGGGCTGCACCAGACAGAGAAGGCATGACCGCTGAGCATCCGGCCGGCGGCTTCGGCCTGGACGCGGCCATTGGCGGTGAGCGGGATATCGGTACGGCCGGTGTGCTGGCCGGATTTGGACCATTCGGTTTCGCCGTGGCGGATGAGATAGATCCGTTGGGTGGGGGAGTGCATCTGTAGTCCACCGTAACATGCACCATGCTAGACTGCGGAGAGTACCCGTCGGCGGCAAATCAGTTGCACATGCGGGCCCCCGCCTATGCGCAAATTATTCTTCAATCTTCACTTGTGGGGATCGCTACTATCCAGCGTCTTCATCGTCATCGTATGCCTGACTGGCGCGATTATTGCTTTTGAGGGCGAGCTGGACCGTGCGATGAACCCGCGGCTATTCCGCGTGGAGCCGCCAGCGGGCGCAATTGCCAGCCGCAAGCCGGTCGCAGAATGGATTCAGGCCGCGATCGCCGGCACCAAGGACAAGGGGACGTTTGTTCACTTGTCGGACGATCCGGCGGATTCGGTGGGCGTTTCCACTCCCGGGCGCAAACAAACGTTTCTGAATCCATATACCGGTGAGATTCTGGGCGTGCGGACGGGCACGACGGTGCTGGCCGACATTCATCAGTTGCACAGCAAACTACTGATGGGCGACACGGGCAAGCGGATTGTCGGCATTGGCACGATTTTCCTGCTGTTTCTTTCGCTCTCCGGCATCTACCTGTGGTGGCCGAGCAAACGGTTTTCGGTGAAGTGGGGCGCTTCGGCGCGGCGCGTGCATTTTGATTTGCACCACGTGGCGGGGATTGCGACATCCGTGTTTGTGGTGATTCTCTGCCTGACGGGGCTCTTCATCAACTTCGATGACGAGATTGTTCCCCATGTGTATGCCTGGACAAAGTCGGAGCCGACGCCCCGGGATGTGCGGTCGAATCCTCAGCCGGGTATTGCTCCGCTGCCGCATGAACAGATGATTGCGATTGCCAAGGCAACGATTCCCGGAACGACACTGGTCAATCTACAGATTCCCGGCGGCCCCAAGGGCGCTTACCGGGTGTCGCTGCGGTTTCCAGAGGATCTGACACCGGGCGGGCGGAGTTGGGTGACGATGGATCAGTACACGGGTGCGGTTCTGGTGCAGCAGAATTCACGGATCCCACCGGCGGGCACCGGGTACATCATCACAAACCGGGCCATTCACACGGGCGATATCTTTGGGATTCCGTCGAAGATCGTGGCATCGATCTCGTGTTTGGCGGTGCTGATTCAGGTTGTGACCGGGCTCTACTTGTGGTGGAAGAAGCGCGGGAAGCCGGCTGCACGGGAAGAGATGGACGTGCTGGAGACGCAACAGGCGTAGGACCGGTTGGGCTTGCGGGGTTTGTGCGATTATCGGAGTCACGATGGCGCGTGCCGTTTTGCTCCTTACCCTGGGATTGGCAGTTTCCGGCTGCCTGCCCGGATGTTCCATGGCCATGTGCGTGGACGGCGGGCCAACCTTTGCTAAATCCTTTCGCCTGTCTTTCCGGTTCGATGATAAAGCCCTTTCCGGCGTGACCGTGCGGATACTGGCCGGCGGCGCTTTGGTGGCATCCGTTCTAAGCGAGACCGACGGCATTGCGCGCGTGACGGGGCTCACGCCAGGAGACTATTGGCTGGAGGCGGAGAAGGCAGGTATCTCTGCCGCTTCCTTCTGCTTTCGTGTTCGTTCCCGGTGGACACCTCTTGCAACAAGGAACAAGCGTATCGAGTGGGGCGACTTCGCGATTCCCTTACCGCGGACCGTCGCGAGGTTTGTGGACTCGCAACCGGGGACGGAAGGAACGTTATTGGCCCGGTTGACGAAGCGCGTAGACGTGCCGATCGCCGGCGCGCGGATCTCACTGCTGGAACCGAGGAGCGGAAAACATTACGAGACTACGAGCAGTGCAAGCGGCGAGTTTTCCTTCTCCGGCGTTGCCGATGGGACATACGTACTGCAAGTCTCCGGAGGAACCACAGGCCGTCCTTATGATGCAGCCCATATTCTCGTGCGCCTAGAGAAGATTGGCAGCACGGCCTCTGATTGGGAGTTGGTTCGGGAAGACTACGGCGGCGGGGCATGTTCCGATCACGGGATCCGGATCAAAATACCAGCTTCAACGAGAGTTGCACGGAACGGGGCGCGCCGATCTGGTAGAGCGGGCTGAACGATGTCGCGCTCGCGAGCGAGTTGCTCAGCATGGCGTTGGCGACGCCGAAGGTGGCGGGCTGCCCGAGGACAACCGGCGGGTTGCCGAAGACGGGCTTGTTGAGGAGGTTGAAGAAGTCGGCGCGGAATTGGAGACGGAAACGTTCGGCGAGGGGGAAGTCGCGGCGGACGGCGAGATCGGTCTGCTGCGCGGAGAAGCCGCGGAGAACGTTACGGCCGAGGTTGCCAGCGGCTCCGGCGGGAGCGGCGGAGAAGGCAGCGATGTTGACACGGCGGCCACCGGGGTAGTTGCCGTCGATCCAGAGGGGTACACCGGCATTGACGTTGGGGCGGCTGATGTAGGTGGTGCCGGTGGCGGGGTCGATGACGTTGTTGCCGTTGACTTCGAAGGGCGTGCCGCCGGAGAAGCGGTAGATGAGATCGGTGGACCAGTTGCCGAGGACGGTATGCAGGAAGCCGGAGCGGACGGCGGAAGGAATGTTGTAGCTGACGGCGGCGGAGGCGAGATGGCGTACGTCGAAGTCCGAATTGGCCCGGTTGCGGGCGAGGAAGCCGGGCTGGAAGGCATTGCCGTTGGCGGTGATGGGGCCGGAGGCGTTATCGAGAGAGTGGGACCACGTATAGGACGAGATCACCTGGAGACCGCGCGACAGACGGCGCTGGAACTGGGCCTGGAAGGCGTGGTAGTCCGAGGTGGCGTTGTTGGTGATGGCGGTGAGGGACGTCAGAACGGGCGAGTTGACCTGAAAGGTTTCGGCGAGCAGTAAGCGGCGGCCGATGGCCCCTACGTAGGATGCCGTGAGGGTCTGGCTGGCTCCGAGGGACTGTTCGACGGTGAGGTTCATCTGATGGACGTAGGGCGATTTTAGATTCGGCACGGGGGCGGTGGTGATAAAGGGGGCGAGGGCGGGCACTTCGGGCTTGGCGGCGTTGGCCGGGGTGAGCGGGAAGGCCACGTTGTTCATGGTGCGCTGCGCGTTGTAGGGGCCTTGCCAGGAGGCGCTGGCGCTGTTGGCGGTGTCAAAGAAGATGCCATAGCCGCCACGGAGGACGGTGCCCCAGTTGGAGTCCTGGCGGAGGTGGTAGGCGATGCCGAGGCGCGGGGAGAAGTTGCGCCAGGTGGTGGGATAGGGCGAATCGGGACCGAGGGAGAGGACGGAGATGTTGGAGATGGGCTCGGCGAAGTTTGTGACGACGAAGCCGGGGCGGCCGTTGGGGGAAGTGGGCGCGGGGTTGACGTCCCAGCGGACGCCATACGTGATGGTGAGGCGGCGGGTGGCTTTCCAGATGTCCTGGGCGTAGGCGGAGTAGTTCTGGAAGAGGTACTCCTGGACGAGCTTGCCTTGGAGGCGGACGGAGTCGGCGATGCCACGGGTGTAGTTGGCGCTGGTGCGGAGGGTGACCTGCATGTCGTAGAGGCGCGGGGCGAGGGTGGGGTTGAGGCGGCGGTAGTCGAAACCGAATTTGAACTGGTGGGCGCCTTTGACGAGGGCGAAGGAGTCGATCAGGTTGAAGTGGCGGGAGGGATTGTTGACGTTGGTGCCGGTGCGGAGGGTGCTGCCGTTGGTGAGGGGCGCGGAGAGCATGGAGTTGGAAGAGTCATAGCCGGTGGGGAAAAGATAGGAATCGAGGGCGGGGGTGGCTCCGGCGAAGGTGTCCATGGCGCTGACCTGGCCGCCGCCGGACCAGGTGGCATTGAAGCGGAGATCGTTGGTGGCGGTGGGGCTGGCCATGTAGGTGTGGCCGAGGGTGAGGGATTTGGAGGTATTCCAGGTGGTGGTGACGACGCTGGCGGTGTTGTTGCCGCCGCGGGAGAGGACTTCGGAGGGAGCGTGCTGGTAGCGGCCGAAGAGAGTCATGCGGGCGTTGGGGGTGTAGTCGACACGGATGGAGTTGTTGTCGAGGTGGGTGGGGTTGGACCAGGTGCCGTTGAAGAGGGCGGTGTTGGGATCGGCGGGATTGACGATGCCGTTGGGAAGGGGGAAGGCCTGGAGGATTGGCTGCAAGCTGCTGGTGGTTTGCCGGGCGGCGAGGGAGGGGACGTACATGCTGCCGGTAGTGGGCTGGCGAAGGCGGAGGCCCTCGTAGGAGTAGAAGAAGAACAGCTTGTCCTTGATGGCGGGGCCGCCGAAGACGCCGCCGAAATCGTTCTGCTGCTGCGGGGCGCGGGGGAGGCCGTTGGCGTTGTTGAACCAGTTATTGGCGTCGAGGACGGTGTTGCGGAAGTAGTTGAAAAGCGAACCGGTGAAACGGTTGGAGCCGGAGCGGGTGACGATGGAGACCTGTGCGCCGGGGCTGCGGCCGTACTCGGGGGCGAAGCCTGAGGTCTGGACCTTGAACTCCTGGAGGTTATCGACGGAGACGAGGGTATTGAATCCGCCATTGGCCGCGGTGCCGGGATTGTTGCCGGTGCCGGCGGCGCCGATGCCGAAGGTGTTGTTGACGCTGGAATTGGCGCTGGCTCCATCAACCATGAAGGTATTGCCGTCGGAGCGCTGGCCGTTGACGGCGAACTGGCCGCCGCCGGAGGAGGAGGCGTTGGTGGAGACGACGCCGGCCGTCATTTGGATGAGGGATTGGAAGCTGCGGCCGTTGAGCGGCATATTTTCGACGAAGCGGCGATCGACGAGGGTGCCGACGGTGCTGGATTCGGTTTGGAGGAGGGCGCCGGCGGCATCGACGGTGACGGATTGCTGGACGGAGGTCAGTTGTAACTGGATAGCGAGTTGCGGGTGGTCACCGACGCGGAGGATAACGCTGGGGACGGAGGCGGGGCGGAAGCCGGGGTGGGCGGCGTCGATGCGGTATTCGCCGGGAGGGAGGATGGGAACGGCAAAGCGCCCCTGGCTGTCGGTGGTGAGTTTGCGGACGGCGTTCTGCGCGGCGTGGGTAAGAGTGACCTCGGTGCCTTCTATCAAGCCTTTATTCGCGTCTGTGACGGTTCCGGACAACGCGGCGGTTTGCGCGTGGACGGACAGGGAGAAGGCAAGAGCGAACAGGGCGATGGCAGGCCGGGCAGCAGAAATGCGCATGGAACGGATGCAACTTTCGTTTTGAGTTGGTGGTCAACAGAGACGCGTTCTCAGCGAGAAGAGCGGGTCATTTCCTGCAAGTGATTTGCAAGAATACTTTAGTGTAGCTCTGTTGTGGGGAAGAGTGCATCTCTATTCCGCGGTGCCGCCTAGGGAGCACCCCGTTTGTCCCTTTTGCGGATGGTGTGAGTGACCTTGGGCTGGCTGAGTTGCCGGAGTAGATCCTGAATCCAGTCCGGGTTTACGGGCACGCCGGCCAGGGATGCCGAGCGCGCAAAGGAGCGCCAACTTCCGCGCCGTATTTTTCATGGCGGGTCCT
>DASTML010000088.1:0-24626 GCA_035714175.1 Bryobacteraceae bacterium
ATTTGGAGTACCGGAACGTACAGTACCTTTGATCTCCGCCCGAAATCAACACATCTCGGCACTCCGCCTCGCCCCCAGACCATCCCGTCATCCGGCAATTCAAAAACTCAACCCGGACCAGTGTCAGCGAGCGCGTCCGTAGATTCGCCAAGTCACATTGTTCTAGCCGGACATCCCGCATTGTTACGGTATAAAATTCACGGCCCGCCAGGACTTCCCGGGAGAGCACGGTTGATTCCAGCACCAGCGACGTTCCTGCGTCCAACCCTTCTACGCGACGGTTCCCTTCATCGATTTCCGGCGCACGCCGTACAAATTTGTAGGTTTTCGGTTCGCGCAACTTTTTCATTCCGCCTTTGGTTCCTTCTTTCCGGACAGTCCTTCCATCACTCCTTGTAACCATTCCGTGCCGCGTCTCTTGCGTTCTGTATTTCCTTTCCATTCCAGTGCAAGTGGAAGCGGTACAAACGGGGCCGTGGGCATCTTTTCGCTTCGCTGTAGGTTGGCTGCCGCGCCAAAGATGCTTGCTGGCATGGGGACCTTGGAAATGGTGGCGGCCGCGGGGTTCCTGCACAATTCCGGCGGGGAAGTTACCAGATGCTCCCGGCAAGCAAGTGGCCGTTCGCTGTGGATGGAACAGTTTTTGTCTTCCAGGAAAGGACACTCCACCTCCAGCGCCAGGTAGCGCATTCCCAAATCATGCAATGCCGTTTTGTCCAATGTCTCCCGGTTATACAGAATTTGCAGCAGGCCCTCCGCTTGCAATGCCGCCTGCAACGCAGAAAATCGATTCCGGACAGCGGTTCTGCGTGGTTCCGGCATCTGCTTCACGAGGTCGGCGAGCCGCCGCGCCTCCGGTTCGGTGAGGGGAATTAACTGGCGGCAACAGGCATCGCACCGCGCCCCGCAGGAGACCGTACGGCCGGCCTTCGCCTCCGCCGCTCCCGCAGCTTCGACAAAATGATCGGTCATGATCCGGAACACCGGCAACATAGCATCAAGCGCAACCGGCCCCTCCGGAACGGAGAGCGTCATTTCCACTGCTTGTCCACGGACTCGCATCCGGATGGTCCCTGTAACTGTTCTACTCATCTAGCAATCGCAGCCCCGATTGGGCGAGGACCTTTGATTCTAGCAGCGCCGCATCGCAATGGCAGCCCGCGCCGGAACCGCCTCCAAAGTACTCTTTCCGGGGGGGGAACTGGCTAAGCTCGAAAATTGAGTAAGTGTGATCGTGCTGATAGAGTAGTGGGCATGTCAATTGGATTGGACCAGTCGCTGCTTGCAGCGGCTCTCGAAGGGTATGAAGCCCAGCTTGCTCGACTCAATTCTCAAATTGCTCAGGTCAAGACGCTCTTACCCAGAGGAAAGAAGACAATAGACAGCCCGATGGGAGGAGAGACGCATGCACCTATGCTGAAGCGCCGGAAGCGGCGTGAGGTGAGTGAAGAGGGAAGGCAGCGTATGGCGGAGGCCCAGCGCCGCCGGTGGGCCGCTCATCGCGGGGAGACAGCGGCGTAACAGCTGTCTCGGTACGTCCTGCGCCGTTGTTGCAACAGGGCGTAAGGGGTGGCGTCGGAGGGCCAAGCCGTTGGCTGGGCGCCACATACAACCGAACTACCGTTGATGCCGCCGCCGCGCGGCAGACCGATGCGGCTGGCGGCAAACAACGGACTGTTGTTAAACGAAGGTCTTGAACTCCATAACGTCGCCATCTTGTACGACGTATTCTTTGCCTTCCGTCCTTAGTTTTCCAGTGGAGCGTGCATTGGCAAAACTTCCACAAGCCACCAGGTCTTCGTACGCAATTGTCTCCGCGGATATAAATGCCTTTTCAAAGTCGGAGTGAATAACAGCGGCCGCCTGTGGCGCTTTATCTCCCGCGTGTATGGTCCAGGCGCGCGTCTCTTTCTCTCCGGTGGTTAGATAGGTACGCAATCCCAGTAGATGATAGGCGGCCTTAATCAGGCTCCCGGCGCCGCCTTCGGTCACCCCCAGGCTCTCAAGGTATTCCGCTCTCTCTTCTGCGGGCAGCGTCACCAGTTCGGCTTCGATATCGGCCGACACCACCACCACTTCGCAACCACGGTGCCGGATCGCCAATTCCTTCACTTTTTGAACCCACGGATTCGCATCGGGATTGGCAAGATCCCCTTCGGACACATTGCACGCAAAGAGTGTCGGTTTTGCGGTCAATAGGAACAGCGGCTTCATCAAAGCTTTTTCTTCGGGCGTCATCTCCAGCGAAAACGCATGTAAGCCGCCGGAAAGGTGTGGTTCCAGCCTGTCCAGCAACTCCAATTCCGCGGCAATTTTCTTATCGCCCGATTTGGCCGCCTTCTGCTGCCGCTGGCGCCGTTTTTGCACACTTTCGAGATCGGCCAGAATCAGTTCGGTGTCGATGACTTCGATATCGCGTACCGGGTCCACCGTGTCCATTACATGTTCGATATCCGCGTTCTCAAAACAACGGACCACTTGCACAATGGCGTCCACTTCCCGAATATGCCCCAGGAACTGGTTGCCCAGTCCTTCCCCCTGGCTGGCGCCCTTTACCAACCCGGCAATGTCGACAAATTCGAATACGGACGGGACGATTTTCTGGGAACCGCTAATTTTGGATAACACTTCCAGGCGGTCGTCCGGCACCGTCACCACGCCGTTGTTCGGCTCAATAGTGCAGAAGCGATAGTTCGCGGCCATTGCCTTGCGGCTCTGTGTCAACGCGTTAAAAAGAGTACTTTTGCCGACATTCGGCAGGCCAACAATTCCAGCGCAAAGCATTCCTTCTCATTCTAGCGGAGTAGCCCGGCATATCATCTTGAAATGCGGCTTTTTCTGGCTTTGGGCGTGCTTGCCTTCGTTCTGACGGGCGCAGAGTGGCACGGATACGAAAAGAAAGAGGTTACCGTGGATGGCGTTGCTGGCTATGTTGTCCTGCCGCGTAACCCCGCTCCCGGCAACCCCTGGCTATGGCGTGCCCGGTTTCCCGAATTCCACCCGGAGGCGGCCGAAGGACTGTTGGCCAAGGGCTACCACGTCGCCTATTACGATCTGCCGAATATCTTCGGAAGCCCCAAAGCGGTTGAAAGCTGGGATCACTTTTATGCCCATGTCCTTCGCGAGTTCGGCCTGTCGAAAAAGGTTGCACTCGAGGGTGTGAGCCGCGGGGGACTCTTCGTCTACAACTGGGCGGTCCGCAATCCGGAAAAGGTGGAGTCTATCTATTGCGAATCGCCCGTCTGCGACATGAAAAGCTGGCCCGGCGGCAAAGGGCACGGGCAGGGAAGTAAGGCTGATTGGCAACAGGCGCTCGACGCCTACGGTTTCTCCGAAACGCAGATGCTCGTCTATCGGGGCAATCCGGTTGATACCCTCGCGCCGCTGGCCCAGCGAAAAGTACCGGTCCTTCACGTTGTCAGCGAATGGGATCAGGTGGTGCCTCCCGCGGAAAACACGGAAGTCTTTATCAAACGCTACCAGCAGGCCGGCGGCCCCGCTCAGGTATATTTCAATGCCGGCGGTCCGCAAACCCTCTCCGGCCACCACTTCCCGTTGGACAACGCGGGCATGGAAGTCGATTTCATTCTTCGTAACACCGCTGGACTTCAATCTCTCGCGGGGACAGGTCTCACCCCCTACGGCGTGCCCTACTTCAAATTGCGGGATGGCCTCCGCAACTCCCTCGCCAAGTTCGCCGCCGGTGGATCCGCCCGTGTCGTCTTCCTGGGCGGTTCGATCACCGCGATGAAGGGGTGGCGCGACAGTGTCTGCGAATGGCTCAAAAATCGCTTTCCGCAGACCCAGTTTGAGTTCATTAACGCTGGCATCCCTTCCACCGGATCTACTCCCGGAGCCTTCCGCCTGCGCAGGGACGTCTTTGGCAACGGCCCGGTTGATCTTCTCTTTCAGGAAGCAGCGGTCAACGACTCCACCAATGGCTATGCACCCCGCGAGCAGGTCCGCGGCGTGGAAGGCATCGTGCGGCAAGCACGCCTGCTCAATCCGTCCATAGACATCGTCCTGATGCACTTCGTCGATCCTGAAAAGTCTGCGGACTACCGGGCTGGCCGCACTCCCGCCGTCATTGTTTCGCACGAACAGGTAGCCGCCCGCTACGGTTTGCCCTCGCTGGATTTGGCCCGCGAAGTCACCGATCGTATCGACGCTGGCGAATTTGAATGGAAGCGCGACTTTGTCGAACTCCACCCTTCGCCCTTTGGGCAAGGCGTGTATTTTCGTTCCATCGTTCGTCTATTCCAGGATGCGTGGCGGGAAACCAGCGCCGGGGTCCGTCCTTACAGCCTTCCCGATCCTTTGGACGAAAAGAGCTATTTCCGGGGACGTCTGATTTCGCCTTCTACGGCGCCGGCCGCTACGGGTTGGCGGCTGGAGCCGAATTGGAAGCCGTTGGATAGTACAGCCACGCGCAAAGGATTTGTTGATGTGCCGATGGTAGTCTGTGAGACGCCGGACGCTGAACTGGCCCTGCCATTTAGCGGAACGGCCATAGGTTTGTTTGTCGCCGCTGGACCGGATGCGGGTGTTCTGGAGTTTCGAATCGATAACGGTCCCTGGCGCCAACAAAAGTTGTTCACCCAATGGAGCAAACGGCTGCACATTCCCTGGGCCTATATATTGGATGCCGACTTGCCAGATGGAAAACACGAACTTCGGATGCGTTTGAAGAGTGGGGCTGTCCGGATCGTTCATTTCCTGGAAAACTAGAAATATGATGACCCGTTCGCACGAACTTTCCGCTGAACTGCGGCACGAGATCCGGCAGTTGGCCAATGTCGTACACGAGCGGCTGTTGGGCAGGGAGTTGGAAACCCTCGAATTGGAATTTGCCCGTTGGAGGAGTGGGGAATTGGATGCCTTCGAACTATCTGCCCTGCTTCACCGTTTTCATGAGGGAACTCCACGCCGCCTCTGGTTGGAATTCAACACAAACCGGATGGCGGAATTGACCGTCAGACTGTGCGATTCGCTCCGCACTGGCATCTTGGACACGGGCGAGGTAAGCGCCGAACTGCTGGCTCATCTGCAACCCTCCGGGTAGCCGAAAAAGCGAACGGCCGCCCTCCCATGGGAGAAGCGGCCGTTCGGTTGGGTTCGTTTGTTGTTAGAATCCGACGCGGAGGCCGAACTGCATATTGCGTTCGCCGCCCTTCGCCGTTACCTGTCCAAAGGTGCCGCTATTCGGGTTGCGGTCCAGACCGCCGCCCGCGGAGCCGCCCCAATTCGGGTGGTTCACGAAGTTGTAGCCGTCGGCGCGGAATTGGATATTCACTTTCTCGCTGATATTGAAGTTCTTGAAAGCGGAGATGTTCCAATTCTGGAAGCCGGGGCCGTACATGGCGTTGCGCACGCGATCCGTCACGAATGTGCCGGCCTTTGGCTGCGAGTACAGCGTCTGGCGTCCGGCGGCGTCGCGCGGGATCTGGATGTAACTGGTCGTGACGCCTTCCCCAGCGTTGGTGAACTGGTTCGAGGTGTTAATCGGGCCAGTAAGCTGCCACAACTGCGACCCGGACCCGGTGCCAACGCCGGCAAAGTCGTCTCCCGTGGCGACAGAACCAGGCGTACCAGTCTGGAACTGGGTCACGCCGGAAATCTGCCAGCCGCCAAGCAACGTCTTGGTGGCGCCATGGCTGCTCTTGAAGAAGGGCAGCTCATAGATGAAGTTGATTACGCCCACGTGGCGGGTGTCGAAGTCGGACGCACCCCACAGCGGCGAGGCATCATAGGCATTCGGAATGATGTCGCGTTGCGCCGACCCGTTGTCCGAAGACTTGGAGTACGTGTAAGCGAAACCATAGCTGAAGCCATTCGAGAAGCGGCGGTTCAGGCCGAACTGCAGGCCTTGGTAGAACGACGTCGCTTCATTGTTGGTAATGCGAATCGGACCAAATCCGGCAAACGGACGCAACGCATTCTCGTTCACGCCGGGGTTCGCCTGCCGTGTTCCGGGCAGCAGTTGGTTGATGTTGCGTTCCCGCTGG
The DNA here is from genome assembly GCA_035714175.1 of Bryobacteraceae bacterium. Taxonomy (GTDB): domain Bacteria; phylum Acidobacteriota; class Terriglobia; order Bryobacterales; family Bryobacteraceae. The sequence goes on from DASTML010000088.1 coordinate 6,006, forward strand.
CCGTGCAGACCCTTGCGGCCCACATAGCTCACTTCCACAACGGTCTTCAGTCCTACTTCCCGCTCCACGGTCATATTCCAGTTGTAGGCTTCCGGATTCTTGAAGATCTTGTCCTGCGTATTGATCGACAAGGGGAAACTCGAAACGGAACCGCCGCCGGGGTTGTCGGCCACGCCGTTGGGAATAGACGCGATCGGCTGCAGCGGCGGGTTGCCGCCCAGGAAGATCGAGTCGGATACGCCCAGGCGGGTCGTGTAACGGCCGACGCCGGAACGAATAACGGTCTTCGAGTCCAACTGGTACGCGACGCCCAGGCGAGGCTGAATCAGCGTCTTCTGGATGTTCGAGTAGCTCTTCGACTCACCACGGAACAACCGGTTAAACTCACCGGAATCGGCGATCGGCACACGGCCCTTGGCCGCATCCGGCCATCCGTTGCCCGGGATCACGACGCCGTTGTACGGGTCGCCCGTGCCCGGAATCGGATTGCCCGTCGTCGGGTTCACCTGGATGGCCTTGGACGGGTCGTAGTACTTCGGATCGAACACCGTCATATTGCCCCACAGCGAGTAGTACGGCTGAATGATCGAGTGGCGGAAACCATACTCGATCTTCAGCTTGTCCGTTGCCTTCCAGCTGTCCTGCACGAAGTACTCAAACATATGGCCGCGGTACGGCGTGTAGGACCGGACGCCGATTTCGGCATAGGTGCTGAAAAGGCCGAGCGCCGCGTCGGAGATCGATTTACCCGAACCCCCGGGCCGCGCATTAATGAAAACGAACCGGCCGTTCTGGTTGTCCGAACCGCCCGGCACGCCGTTTACGTTGATCTGGTCATAGTCGTTCTGACCAGCGCGTTCGAACATGATGCCGAACTTGATCGTGTGCGAACCCTTCACCTTCGTCGTATTGTTGGAGATGTTGTAGATCGGGCCGGCGGAACTCGACGGATACGGAGATCCCGTATAGGTCTGGAACCCGGCGATATCTACGGTCGGCAGCTTGTTCGGCAGATCTTTCCCGTTCGGGAAGATATACGGATAGTTGATGCCGTACGTCGTGCGGTCGAGTGTCGGAACGCTCGGCATGCGCAATCGGACCTGATCCCGGCTAGCCGAAACCAGCAGTTCGTTAACCACCGTCGGGCTGAACGTGCGGGTCCAGTTTACCGAAGCGGTTTGATTCGGACGGTCAATCGTTCGGTTGGCCAACAGGAAGTTGGTTTGGAACGGATTGATGTCGTTGTAGTGGTATAGGCTCGAACGGAACTTGATCGAATCCTTCGAGCTCGGCAGGAAATCTACCGAAATGGTGTCTTTCCGCTGATTGACCGGCGAGGCGCCGGCGCCGAAGTAGTTCTGATTACCCTGCGGAACGGCCACGTTCGGGTTCGGATAAACGCTCAGCAGCGCCAGCCCATTCCGGCTTGCTTGCGCGCGCGGAATGATGTTGCCGGGGAACGGAACGCCGCTGCTATCGCGGATCGGCGACAAGTCGCTGTAGAACGGATTCGGCGACAACAGTTCGCTAAAGTCTCCGGTCTTCATCTTTGCGGTGGGAACAGTGCGGAAGTTGGTGTCGTCCTTCCGGCGTTTGACCCACTCCTGGCCGGCAAAAAAGAACAGCTTGTTGCGGTCTTTGTTGAACAGGCCGGGGATGGTGATCGGGCCGTTCAGGTTCCATCCGAACTGGTTGAACTTGTCCGGCGCAATCGCTTGTCCGGCACGGTTGCGGGACCAGCTATTGGCATTCGTCGCCGAATTGCGCATGTATTCATATGCGGCGCCATGGAACTGCTGCCCGCCCGTCTTGGTGACAATGCGGACCTGTCCTCCGGCGGACCGCCCATATTCTGCCGGATAGTTCGCCGTCAGAATCTGTACTTCCTGCACAGCGTCCAGATCGGCGGTGCCGATGGACGTGCCGTTGGAACGCGTCCGGACGCCTACGGCCCCATCAAAAGCGATTAGATTGTCCTGCGTACGGCTGCCGTTAATTTGCAATCCGCCCGTTGTAAGGCCGTAATCGAAGTTGGCGAGCGAGTTGCCGCCGCGAACGCCCGGCTTGAGAAGCGATAGAAACAAGGGGTTGCGGCCATTCAACTGGAGGTCGGAAACTTGCTTCCCTTCCACCAGCTTGCCCAGCGCGGACGTTTCCGTCTGAATCGCGCCGACCCGTGCTTCCACCGTAATGGTCTCCGTCACTGCGCCGACCTGCATTGCTACATCGATCGTGGCCGGCGCGGCCGCATCGAGCTTATTCCCGTTGGATTCGAACTTCTTGAATCCTTGTGCTTCTACCGTCAACGTATAGAGGCCGGATTGCACTGAAGGAATGGTATAGACGCCGGAGCTATTCGTCGTACCTTGACGAGTGGCCCCGGTATTTTGATTTTTAACGACAACCTTGGCGTTAGGAACCGCCGCACCGGTCGCATCGAGGACCGTGCCGTTCACGGACGTGCTATCTGATTGCGCAGATAGCGAAGACGTGAAAAGTACGGCTGCGAGCGAGAGTGCTCCCAGAAAACGAACAGGGTTCATACTTCTCTTTTCTCCTGAAGCCTTGCGGCTTTGATGGTCTAATTGTACGAAACCTTTTGCTTCATGATTGCGTCTAACGAAGATTTCATCATCTGGAAAAATGTCACTGTATTCCGGGACGAAGTATTGGCCTTGGATGACATTTCTTTAAGGATTGGCCTCGGTGAAAATGTAGCTATTGTCGGGCCCAACGGCTCAGGCAAATCCACTTTAATCAAGACGGTTACGCGGGAACTTTACACGCGCTGGCCTCCGCCTCGCTGCGAAATGCGCATCCTGAACCAGCAGATATGGAATGTATGGGAGCTGCGCAGTTGGATGGGCATTGTGACCAATGACTTGGTGCAGATGTGTACGCAACCCTATTCCGTCAAAGAAACGGTCCTTTCTGGCTTCCATTCCAGCATTGGCATTTGGCCCTATCATCCGGTGACGCCGGAAATGGAAACCAAGGCCGAAGAGTTGATGGAGTATCTGGAGATCACCCATTTGCGGGATCGTTTGATGACAGAGCTATCTTCCGGCGAAGCCCGCCGCGCCGTCATCGCACGAGCGCTCGCCCACTCGCCTAAGGCTCTGTTGTTGGATGAGCCGTCGAATAGTCTGGACATTCGCGCTATGGGCGAACTTCGTGATGCCACCCGGAAATTAGCGCAAACCGGAGTGGCGGTTATTCTGGTAACCCATCATCTCCCCGATATCATTCCCGAGATTGACCGGGTCATCTGCATGAAAAACGGAAAATTGTTCCGGGACGGCCCTAAGACGGAGATTCTGACCCCCGGAACTCTCAGCGAACTGTTCGGAATTCCTGTCGGTGTGGAAATCCGCGACGGCTTCTACCACATGTGGTGAACGCCCTTGGCGACGCGTGGTGAGGGCCCTTGGCGACGCCTTCACTGCCGTTTTAGTAAAGTAGTAGTGGATGGGCTCTTAGCTCAACGGTTAGAGCAGCGGACTCATAATCCGTTGGTTGTAGGTTCAAATCCTACAGGGCCCACCAACCTCCGCAGGCGTCCAATCCGGAATCGCGCCTCGCCGGGATGCAACCACTGCGCCAAGTTCGTTGGCGAACCGAGCTGTCCGGTCGAGTGGCCACCCCTGGGTCAGTCCATGGAGCAGCGCCGCCGAAAACGCATCGCCCGCGCCCACCGTGTCAATGGCATCCACCTGCGGAGCGGACGCACGCACCGTCTCGCCGGCCGTGTGAATCTCGCAACCTTCAGCGCCCAACGTCACACAGAGTATCCGGGCCGGATAGCGACTTAACAAGGTTCGGGCCGGGTCTTCTCCCAGCTCCAACTCTCTGGCAAGCCACGCCAGTTCCCCCTCATTGCATTTCACGACGCTGGCTGTGCCTAGCAATTCGTCTATGGTTTCCACATCTTCAAAACCAGGCCGCAAATTGACGTCGTAAAAAACCGGAATGCCGGGCAGTGCCAGTCGCACGTCCCTTGCGAGAGGGCAGGTCTGTTGCAGCGTGCCGCAAACCAACCATGCCGGGCGTAAAGCGAGCAGCGCCGCTGCTTGGCACGAACTAATTTGCGGTTCTTCCCAGGCGGACGGACGGCGCAGATGGTAGGATGGGTGCCCTTCCGCGTCCAACGTGACGTCCACGATACCGGTGGGGAGTACAGGATGACGCCGCGTATATTGCATTTCGACGCCTAGCCCTGCGGCCCGGTTCAATGCCTCCTGTCCGAGAGCATCCTCCCCTACGGCGCTTAGAAAGTAGGAATCGAACCCAAGCCGCGCCGCGTGCGCCGCCAAATTAAAGGGAGCGCCTCCCAACAACCGGTAGTCCGGATACTGATCCCAAAGAATCTCGCCGGCAGAGACAAGAACAGGTCGCATCACAGCCAACTATTCTAATCATTCGGTCCAAGCCCAAGATGGATATAAATCTCGGAGACAACGGGAAACGTTGGTGGACCTGAAGGGATTCGAACCCTTGACCTCTTCCATGCCATGGAAGCGCGCTCCCAACTGCGCCACAGGCCCACGTGACCGACTTCATTCAGATTACCACAGCCCCCGGGAAATCCGCTACAAACAAAGGAATGAATCGCGAAAAAGCTTGGCAGACAGTCTGCGAATTCGTCCAATCGGAAGGCTTACGAAAACACATGCTGGCCGTTGAAGCCTGTATGGTGGCCTATGCCCGCAAGTATGGAGAGGACGAGGATAAATGGGCGGTTACTGCCCTGCTTCATGACTTCGATTGGGAGATCCATCCGCAAGCGCCAGACCATCCGATGAAGGGCGAACCCATCCTGGCGGACCGGGGTGTGTCAGAGGAAGTGCGGCGTGCGATCCTCTCGCATGCCAACTACAGCGGCGTGCCCCGGGAGACCCTCCTCGAAAAGTCCCTCTTCGCCTGCGATGAACTGGCTGGATTTCTCACGGCTTGCGCCTACGTGAAGCCAAGTCGCACCATTGCCGAAGTCGACGTGAAGTCGGTACGAAAAAAGCTAAAGGATAAAGGGTTCGCCCGGGCCGTCAGCCGTGACGATGTCATCAATGGGGCCGCCGAAATGAACCTCGACCTCGACGAACACATCGCCTTCTGCATTGCCGCGATGACGGTCCGAGCCGAATCGCTCGGATTGGCCGGCTGATTAAGCCGGTTGCTACACTCGAAGCGGAAGCCAATCTTGGCCGGTGCTGGGCCTGGTCTTCAAAACCAGCGTGTGGCGCGTCCGCGTCACGGTGGGTTCAACTCCCACTGGCTTCCGCCATCACCGCTTTCCCTGGCTTTACCTACAGCTGCGCCCGCTCCACCCAAGGTGGTTTCGTGGAAATCAACCCTTCGCGGCGCGCCAAGGCAGTTTCTTTGTAGTTCCAAAGGGCACATTTCGCTGCTGCACCCCACGCGGGATCATTCTGATAGCGCGGGTCAATCTGAATATAGTAATTGATTCTCCAACGGTAGAAAGTGGCCCCAAACATAGTGCCTACTAGAACTATGGCAACCAGCGCGCCGAGGCACAGTAATACAGTGACCATAGGCTCATCTTACCTTCCGTACCAACTCCGCGCGTATCGTCTCATAAGTCGTAAGTAATACCGCATTCTTTCCAGGCAAGCGCGTCACCACCTGATGCGCCCAATCCAGATACTCCCGGATCTCTGCCTTCCCCCACCCGTCCGGAGGCGTGTCCCGCAGTGAATAGAGGTTACTGATCTTGTCCGCCAGCTTCAATGCGGCCACCCGCGGCGTTGCGGCCCCCGCATCGTCTATCTGCGCCTGTTTCCTCTTTCGCCATCGCAAGGCTTTATTGTCCGTCACGGCCTTCACCAGGTCGGCGATATCTGCGCCGAACTCCGCGGCCAGCGTCTCATAGGACACGCGCACATCCTCAATCGCATCGTGTAAATAGCCGGCGGCGATCAGGTTTGCATCGCACCCGGCATCGGCAAGCAGCCGTGCGACATGCGCCAGGTGGTTAATATACGGCGTTCGATCCACATCTTTGCGGCGGTGCCGCCAATGCGCCCGCGCTGCGAAATCGGCCGCGCGCGTCACCAGCCGCAACTCTTCGCTCACTGGTCCGCTCCGGCTATTCTCGTATACGCAATCGCAGGGCGCATCGTCACGCTCATCATACTCCCGTAGGCTTGTTACACTGCTGTTGGAATGAATTCTATCCGCCGGGTAGCGGTGCTGGGCGCGGGCACCATGGGGTCCAGAATTGCCGCGCATTTTGCAAACGCGGGCATCCCCGCCCTTCTCCTCGATATCGTCGTCCCTGGAGCCGCCGACCGGAACACTGCCGCGAAAAAAGGCTGGGAATCTGCCTGGAAGGGCCGCCCGGGCGGCTTCTTTACGGATGCGGCGCGTTCTCTTGTTGCCACTGGCAACTTTGAGGACGACCTCGCTCAACTTGCCGCCTGCGATTGGATCATCGAGGCTGTTACCGAAAAGCTCGACGTCAAGCGCGATCTCTGGACTCGTGTAAATGCTGTGCGCCGCCCCGGATCCATCGTCTCTACTAATACCAGCGGCATCCCGCTTGCCCGTATCGCGGAAGGCTTTCCCGACGATTTCCAAAAGTGCTTCCTCGGTACCCACTTCTTCAATCCGCCCCGCTATCTGCACCTGTGCGAAGTCATCCCAGGCCCCGCCACGGATCCCGAGCTACTGGCCTCGGTCAGCGCCTTCCTGGATCTCCGTCTCGGCAAAGGTGTGGTGCGTTGCAAGGATACGCCGAACTTCATTGCCAACCGCATCGGCTCCATGTGGGGCTCCACCACGTTTCAATACGCCCTCGAGGACGGCTTTACCGTGGAGGAGGTGGACGCCCTCACCGGCTCTCTTATTGGCCTTCCCAACAGCGCTTCTTTCCGTCTGATCGATATCGTCGGCGTCGATATCTGGATCCACGTCGGCGCCAACCTCTATGACATGGCGCCCGCCGATCCCTGGCGCGAACGTTTCCTGCCGCATCCGGTAATGGCGGAATTGCAGAAGCGCAACTGGCTCGGTGAGAAGTCCGGTCAGGGTTTCTATAAGCGAGTTGGCCCGGCCAAAGAAATCCACGCTCTCGATCTCCAGACGTTTGAATACCGGCCCGCCGCAAAGCCGCGCCTACCCCTTATTGAACAGGCCAAACTGCACGACGATCTTCCTGCGCGCCTGCGCGCCCTCGTCTCGTCAACGGACAAGGCTGGTACATTCCTCTGGAAGCTCTTCCGCGATACGCTGCTCTACTCGGCGGAACGCGTTCCGGAGATATCGGATCGCATCGTCGAGATTGATCGTGCCATGCGCTGGGGCTATGCGCACACCTACGGACCGTTCGAACTCTGGGATGCTCTGGGCTTTACGGAAGCGGCCCGCCGCATGGAGACCGATGGCCTCCATCTACCGGCCTCGATCGTCACTATGCTTTCTCATGGGGCCAAGAGCTTTTACCGCTCCGCGGACGAAAGCGGCCATCCGCGCACTGATTACTTTGATCTAGCCGCTGGCCACTACGCCCGCCTGGAAAATCGCGCCGGCGTTCTGTCTCTGTCTGAAACAAAACGGGCCGGGAATGTCGTGAAGAAAAATGCCGGCTGTTCCCTGGTCGATCTCGGCGACGGCGTTCTTTGTGTAGAGTTCCACAGCAAGATGAACTCGCTCGGCGATGACCAGATGGGCATGGTGCAGGCGGCGTTTGACGAATGTGCCAAGGGTTTCCAGGCCGTAGTCATTGGGAACCAGGGAGAACTGTTCAGTGCCGGCGCCAACCTGATGATGGTTCTGCTGTTGGCGCAGGACGGCGAATTCGACGATCTAAATGTGGCGATTCACAAGTTCCAGCAGACGATGATGGCCATTAAATACGCGCCCGTGCCGGTTGTCGTAGCTGCGCATGGCCGTGCGTTGGGCGGTGGTTGCGAAATGATTCTCCATGGTTCGCGTGTGCAGGTCGCGGCCGAACTTTATGCCGGGTTGGTGGAGGTGGGCGTTGGCCTCATTCCGGCTGGCGGCGGATGTAAGGAAATGATTCTCCGCCACGCCGATCCGCGTTCTGTCTTTGAAACCATCGGTTACGCCAAGGTGTCCACCAGCGCCGATGACGCTCGCAGCCTCGGTCTACTCGACGCCGGCGCAGGAATATCCATGAATGGTGAACGGTTGATCGGTGACGCGAAGGCGGCCGCGCTGTCATTGGTGAGTAGCTATCGGGCGGGCGCGCCGCGTAATGATGTAAAGGTGGCAGGGGCGGCGGGTGTGGCTCTTCTCAAACAGGGCGCATGGCTCGGCCACCAGGGCGGCTACATCACGGACTACGATCTTGTCATCGCCGGTAACCTGGCCAATGTCTTGTGTGGCGGCCGGCTGAGCACGGAGTCGCTAGTCAGCGAACAGTACTTGCTCGACCTGGAGCGCGAGGCGTTCCTCAGTCTCTGTGGCGACGCTCGTACGCAGGCCCGGATGGCCCACATGCTGAAAACCGGCAAGCCGCTACGGAACTAGGGAGATCACATGCAGGAAGCAGTAATCATTGATTGCGTACGCACGCCCGTCGGCAAAGCGCCGCGTGGCTCGCTGCGCGCCGTGCGTCCCGATGACTTGGCGGCCCTTGCCATACGCGGCCTTCTCGCGCGTTATCCCGCCGTCGAGGATGCGGCCGTGGAGGATGTGATCATCGGGTGCGCTACTCCGGAAGCGGAAAGCGGAGCCAACGTTGCCCGGATTGCTGCCTTGCGAGCGGGATTGCCCGACACTGTTCCCGCCGTTACCATTAATCGGTTCTGTAGTTCGGGCCTCCAATCGATCGCCATGGCCGCGGAACGGATCCGCGCCGGGGGAGCCGACATCATCATCGCCGGCGGTACGGAAAGCATGAGCATGTTGCCCTTTGCCGCGCAGCGCTTCACGCCCAATCCATGGTTTGTCGATCACCGTCCGGAACTCTACATCAACATGGGGCTTACGGCCGAAAACCTGCAGCGTCAATATGGAATTACGCGCGAAGAGCAGGATGCTTTCTCGCTACGTTCCCATCAGAACGCGCTGGCTGCGCAGGCCGCCGGCCGCTTTGAGGAAGAAATAATCCCTGTCGATGTCACCGTAACGGCGGTTTCCAACGGCAACGTGGAAACGCGCCGCCACATGTTCGCGAAGGACGAAGGCCCGCGTGCCGACTCCACAGCGGAGGCCCTCGCCAAATTGAAACCGGTATTCCACGTCAAAGGAACGGTGACGGCCGGCAACTCATCCCAAACCAGCGATGGTGCTGCGGCGGCCTTGGTAATGTCATTGTCCAAGGCGCGTGAACTCGGGCTCGCTCCCAAGGCTCGCTTCGTCAGTTACGCCGTCGGCGGCGTTCCGCCGGAAATCATGGGCATCGGTCCCAAGGTGGCGATTCCGAAGGCGCTGGCCATGGCTGGACTCACTTTGGATCAGATCGGCGTCATTGAGTTGAACGAGGCCTTCGCTGTGCAGGCGCTGGCTGTAATCCGCGAAACGGGTCTGGATTTGAACCGGGTTAACTTGAATGGCGGGGCCATCGCGCTCGGGCATCCGCTCGGTTGCACCGGGGCCAAGCTCACCGCCACCATCCTGAGGGAGATGGAGCGTGGCGCTCACCAGTACGGCATGGTCACCATGTGCGTAGGCGGCGGGCAGGGCGCGGCAGGCATCTTCGAGCGAATGTAGGGAAAGGATCGTACATGGCCATTGGCGGATCGTTTCTGATTGAGAGCTACGCACCGGAAGACATCTTCACCCCAGAAGACCTCACTGCGGAGCACCGCGCCATCGCGCGGACGACCGATGAATTTTTTGCCCGGGAAGTAGCTCCCAATCTGGAACGCATTCAACACCAGGAGCCGGGTGTCGCCGCTGCCATTCTTCGCAAATCTGCGGAACTGGGCCTCACTGCGGTCAGCGTGCCGGAAGAGTACGGCGGCATGGAAATGGATCTCATGTCCATGTTGGTTGTGGCCGAAGGAATCGCCAAGGATGCGTCGTATGCCGGTTGGCATGGCGGCCATGCTGGGATTGGCATGCTGCCTCTGTTGCTTTTTGGTACGCCAGAGCAGAAGAAAAAGTACCTCACTCGCCTCGCCTCCGGGGAACTCATTGGCGCCTATTGCCTGAGCGAGCCGCAGGCCGGTTCCGATGCCCTTGCCGCTAAGACGAGGGCCGACCTCTCCGAAGACGGTTCGCACTACATCCTCAATGGACAGAAGATGTGGATCACCAATGGCGGCTACGCGGATCTTTATACGGTGTTCGCCAAGGTAGGGGGAGAAAAGTTCACGGCCTTCCTCGTGGAGCGCGCCTACCCTGGCGTCAAGCCCGGCGCCGAAGAAAAGAAGATGGGTATTAAGGGTTCCTCCACTACCCCCGTCTATTTCGACAACGTGAAAGTCCCGGTCGAAAATGTACTCGGCGAAATCGGGCGCGGTCATATCATCGCGTTCAATATTCTGAACCTCGGCCGGCTGAAGTTGGGGCCATTTGCCACGGGCGGAATGAAGACCGTGATGCAGACGTCGGTAAAGTACGCCAAGCAGCGCGTGGCCTTTGGGAAACCGATTGCGGACTTCGGACTTATTCAACAGAAAATCGCGGAGATGGCCGGACGTATCTTCGTCAATGAAGCGATGTGCGCGCGCGTCGGCGGCTTGATCCAGGGCAAATTGGAGGGATGGAGTTGGGCCCAGCCCGATGCGGCGCAAGTCTTGCTTAAGGCTGTGGAGGAGTTCGCGGCCGAATGTTCGTACATCAAGGTCTTTGCCTCGGAGGCCCTCGATTACGTGGCCGACGAAGGAGTGCAGATTCACGGCGGGTACGGCTACCATCAGGACTATCTCGTAGAACGCGCCTATCGTGATTCGCGCATCAATCGGATCTACGAAGGAACCAGCGAGATCAACCGGATGCTCGCTACGGGCATGTTGTTGAAGCGCGCGCAGCGCGGCCAGTTGGCGCTTGTGCCAGCGGTGCAAAAGCTGCAAGCGGAACTCTTGTCCGGCCCTGCGGTGTACGATTTGCACGAAGCCGCAAAGAAGGCGACGCTCCTCGCCCTCGGTGTCGCCTATCAGCGATTCCTCGGAGATTTGGAAAACCAGCAGGAAATCCTGGCCGCGCTCTGTGATATGGCGATGTACACGTTCGCCATGGAGTCCGCCGTTCTTCGCGCTCGCAAAATGAAGGAGCCGGAGATCGTCAAGGCCATCGTGGATGTCTGGTCGCAGGATGCCATGGACCGTATAGCCTCTGCGGGACGTACTGTACTAGCCGCCAGTGCGGAAGGCGATTCTCTTCGGATGCAACTGGCCGCCTTGCGCCGCTTCACCAAATACGAACCGGTTAACCGGGTTGTCCTGCAGCGCAAAATAGCGGCCCGCATGATCGCGGCGGAGCGCTATACCGTTGCCTGAACAACGTGTGGTGGTCCTCGTGGGACTTCCCGGCAGCGGGAAGTCCACCTGGGTCGCCCAGCAGGGAGGCGTCGCCATCTCATCCGACGAATTGCGCCGTTGGTTGCGAGACGACGCCAAAGACCAATCGATCCATGGATTGGTCTTTCGTCTCCTCCGCGATTTCGTGCGCATGCGCCTCTCGCTCGGCGCCGCGGTAACGTATGTGGATGCCACAAACCTGACGCCGAAAATGAGACGCCCGTTTGTCAAGATTGCGGAACAGATGGGCGCTCGCTGTGAGGCGGTGTACTTCAACGTGTCCTTGGACGAATGTCTCTCGCGCAATGCGGCCAGGGACCGTGTCGTGCCGGAGGAGGCCATACGTGCCATGGCGGCGCGACTGCAGCCGCCGTCGGAAGCCGAAGGCTTCGCTGCTGTTACGTTATTGGTGCCGCCACAGGCGTAGAGCAAAAGTCCAGGCAATGGCCGGAATCAACATCACCGCGCCGGTAACCGCGGCGAGACCGAACGGCGACATACCCTGATCGATCAATGTGCCCGCCGCCGTCGACATGATCGACATCATGAGGACGCTGAATCCGAATTCGACGGAGGTCACCCGTCCCCGGTACCGGTCCTCGGTGTTTAACTGCAACAGTGTCGTGGAAAACACCCATGTGATCGAACTGCCGGCATGGGCAATCGCCACGCACAGCGCCGCTAGCCAGGGATCGCCGGTCAGGCTGAGCAGCAGATAGCCAACCGCGGACAAAACGAACCCAACCGCGATGGCGGGACGCATGCGGGCCTCGTCGTGGCGCACCAGATAGCCTGCAATCAGCGGCCCGCAAATGGCCCCCACGCCGCGAGCGCCCAGCAGCAGGCTCATGCCCAACGTAGCGGACTGGTCGCCCGTCAAGCCGCTCATCTGCACCGGAAACGCCTCCCGCCCCAAAATCGGCAGAATCACCCAATTCGTCCCAATTAAGCCAAGTCCCGCTTTCACAAACATCGTCGCCGCCAGCCTCGCGTCTGCCTTCACGTAGCGGAAGCCCTCCGCAATGGGTTTGAAATCGAAAAGATCGCGCAGCCGGAACGGCGGAAGGTCCTTCAGGTGGGGCTCTTCAAAACGCATTCGCTGGATCAGTAATCCGGAGACTATAAATGAAATAGCGTTAATGAAAAAGACGGTTTGACGGCCAAAGAATGCGGCGATCACCCCGCCCACCGCCGAACCCACCGCGAAATTGAACGACCAGGTGATCGAGCTCAGCGCGTTGCCCGTGATCACATCCCGTCCTGCCGTAATGTTCGGGATGGTCGCCGTCCGCCCCGGCTCAAACAGAGCCCACATGATCGTTTCCAGGAACAGGAGGGCATACAGAGCCCACACCATCTCCGGCCCTCGGACGAGAAGCATGCATCCCACGACGAGTGCCCGGGCCCAGTCGGCGAATATCATCACGCGGCGACGGCTGAGCCGATCATTGACTACTCCCGCCGTCGGCGAAGCCAGGAATTGCGGCAACACCTGCAGCGTGAAGGCCAGCGCGATGGACTTCGCAGACCCCGTATATTCAAGCAACAGGCTATATATCGCAACGGTATAGAACCAATCGCCGATCTCGCTGATAACCTGCGCCGTCCAGAGCAGACGGAAGTTGCGGTTGAAGCGCAGTAGGGCGAGATAGCCCATGGCCTAATCGAGGTTGTACAGACCCATGCGCTCCCGGACAAGCCGCGTGGTGGATTCGGCGATGGGGCGAACACGTTCCGCGCCGGTCCGCAGAACACTGTTTAGATAGGCCGGATCGGCCGTGATTTCGGCATACCTCTTTTGGATCGGCTCCAGCCCGCTGATAACGGCTTCGGCCACCTGTTTTTTGAGGTCGCCATAGCGCATACCGGCGAAGTGGGCCTTCATCTGGTCCCCGGACCAATCGGTGAATGCCTGGAAGATGTTGAGCAGGTTTACGACTCCCGGGCCCATAGTCTCGAAGTCCACAGCGGGGTTGGAATCGGTCGTGGCGCGCATGATTTTTTTGCGCATCTCTTCCGGCCTATCGAGCAGGCCAATACTGTGCGCCGTGCCAGGTGCAGACTTGCTCATCTTCTTGGTTGGATCGTCCAGCCCCATGACCCGCGCTCCCACCATGGGCAGCCGCGTTTCCGGCATGGTGAACGTATCGCCGTAGAGCGAGTTGAAACGCTGGGCAATGTCACGGGCCAACTCAATATGCTGCCGCTGATCCTCCCCGACCGGAACGATGTTGGCCTGGTAGAGCAGAATATCAGCGGCCATCAATACTGGGTATTGCAGGAGACCGTCCAGGATCATGTCCTGGTTTTCGGACTTGGACTTGTACTGCGTCATACGCTCCAGCCAGCCGATCGGCGTCACGCAGGTTAGCATCCATGCCAGTTCCGCGTGCTGGGCCACGGAGGACTGGACAATGATCGTTGACGCAGCCGGATCAATCCCGGCCGCCAGGAACAACCCGGCGAGTTGCGTAATCTGTTGCTTGAGCGCCGCCGGGTCCTGGTGGACCGTAATGGCGTGCAAGTCGACGATGCAGAAGATGCTGTCGTAGTCGTGCTGGATTTTTACCCAGTTCCGCAGAGCGCCAAGGTAATTGCCGATGTGTAGGTGTCCGGTAGGTTGGATACCGGAAAGGACGCGTGCTTTCATTCCAAACTGTTAGTGTACTGTGGGCTGGAGAGCGCGTGAGAGAATAAAAATGTGCAGAAATCCGAAGGGCCGGCGCTCGATCTCACGTTGCCGGTCGAGAAGTTGGTCTATGGCGGCGCTGGACTCAGCCGTCACGAGGGCCGAGTAGTCCTGACACCGTTTGTGCTTCCGGGTGAGACGGTGCATGTCGCGATTGAGAAAGAACGGAAGGACGTTCTGAACGGACGCCTGCTGGAGGTGCTGGAACGGGCTGAAGTCCGGACGGCGCCGAACTGCCGGGTGTTCGAGCGGTGCGGGGGATGTCACTACCAGCACGCTCTCTATCCGGCGCAAGTGGAGATGAAGAAGGATGTGCTGCGGGAGGTTCTGCAGCGGATCGGGAAACTGACGCCTCCCGATGAAATCGCCTCCATCACAGGGGAGCCGTGGGGGTACCGAAACCGGATTCAACTGCACATCGATGGGCAGAAGGTCGGCTACCGCGAACCGGGGACGCATCGTGTGGTGGATACCTCGGAGTGTCCGGTGGCGTCGCCCAAGTTGAATGAGGCCCTGCGCGCGATACGGCGGATGGTGCGCAGCCACCGGTTTCCCCGTTTTGTCCGCTCCATTGAATTTTTTACCAATGAGCGGGACGTGCAGGTGAACGTTCAAGAGACGATGGCGGGGCAGCGGGTGGCTAGGGGATTCTTCGACTGGCTGGAGCAGGAACTGCCGGGCGCGGCCACAGGCCCCATCGAGTACGCGGCCAACGGCAACAAGTACCGGGTGCACTATAAGTCGTTTTTTCAGGTGAATCGCTTCCTGGTGGGCGAACTGACGCGCGCGGCCCTGGGGAATGCGACTGGGGAGACGGCGTTGGAGCTGTATGCCGGAGTGGGATTATTCTCCCTATCGTTGGCGGACCGGTTCGCTACGGTGGACGCCGTGGAGAGCGTGAAGGCGGCTGTGGACGACGCCGAGGCGAACGCGGCGCGAGCCAGGAAGAAGATTGGCCATTTCCGTGCAAGCACGGAGGAGTATCTGGCCGGAGTGAAGACCGCGCCGGACTTTGTATTGGCGGATCCGCCGCGTGCCGGTTTGGGCGCGGACGCGGTCCGGGAGTTGGTCCGTCTTAAGCCGCGGCGTATCGCGATCGTCTCGTGCGATCCTTCGACCTTGGCAAGGGACTTGAAAGGGCTTTGCGATGCGGGATACCGGATCGGGGCGATGACCCTGGTGGATTTGTTCCCGCAGACGTACCACATGGAGACCGTCACTCACCTGGAGATTTAAGCGCCTATGAGCAGCCTGTTCGCCTTTCTTTTGCTAGCCGCCGCCTGGCCTACCCTGCGGTGGCAGCCCTGGGTGAGCGGGCTGGAAGCACCGGTGGACTTGAAGAGTCCGAAAGACGGTACGGGCAGGCTTTTCGTACTGGAGCAACGCGGTCGCGTGCGTCTGATTAAGGATGGTGTCCTTGCGGCCACGCCGGTGTTGGACATCGTTTCCAAAGTGCAGTACCGGGACGAGATGGGGTTGTTAGGCATCGCCTTCCCACCCGGCCCGGCAGGACGCCCCGCGGAGCAGTTCTACGTCAACTATGTGGACCGGCAGCGGCGAACGATTGTTTCGCGCTTCCGGCTGATCGGCGATACCGCGGACCCGGCGAGCGAAGAGATCTTTCTAACAATTCCGCAGCCGTATGAGAATCACAACGGCGGTTGTCTCCAGTTTGGGCCGCGAGACGGGCTCCTCTACATCGGGATGGGGGATGGCGGGAGCGGCGGCGATCCGCAGAACTTTGCGCAGAACCCGGATTCTCTCTTGGGCAAGATGCTGCGACTGGATGTGGCCAACGGTTCCAAGACTCCGCAGATTTGGGCGTCCGGGCTGCGAAACCCCTGGCGGTTTTCGTTTGACTCCCAGACAGGCGATCTCTATATCGGCGATGTGGGCCAGAATACGCTGGAGGAGATCGACTTTCAACCGTTCGACGCTCCAGCTGGCCTGAACTACGGGTGGAAGGTGATGGAAGGGACGAACTGCTTTGGCGGTTCGAACTGCGCGAACCGGACGGACCTGGTACGGCCGATCTTCACCTATGGCCGTAGCGACGGCGCGTCGGTGACGGGGGGATATATTTATCGCGGCCGGCAGTATCCATTTCTGGACGGTACTTATCTTTTTGGCGACTATGGGAGCGGACAGATTTGGGGCCTGCGCCGGAACGGCACGGGCTGGGAGAGCCAGAAGCTGGTGAACGCGGACGCTCCGATTGTCGCGTTTGGCGAAGACGAGGCGGGGGAATTGTACCTGGTATCGCACCAAGGACGCATCCTGCGACTGGCGGCAGAAGCCCCGACGGCCGGGATCAGTTCTGTTGTCAGCGCGGCCAGCTTTGGTCCGGGTATCGCACCGGGGGGCATTGCGACGGCCTTTGTGAATGCGATCCCCGGCCTGAGCGGGGGCGTGAGCGCCGAGCGGTATCCGCTTCCTGTGACGCTGGCTGGCTCCAGGCTGGAGATTGGCGGGGAAGCTGCCCCGCTCTTTTACGTGGGCAACTCCAATGGGATAGGACAGGTGAATTTCCAGGTTCCCTGGGGTACACCGACCGGAGATATTGCGGTTCGTTTTCAGGGTTCCGAGAGCCGAGTCCGGATTTCGGCGATAGCTCCAGCGATTTTCACCGCCGACGGAAGGATGGCCGCCGTTGCCGGCGGCGGTATAACCCGGGGCGGGTTCGCGGAGTTGTATGCGACGGGTCTGGGGCCCGTCTCGAACCCCACAGCGCCGGGCGCGGCAGCCTCCGCGACTCCGTTGTCTCTGGTGACCGCTCCCGTACAGGTTCTACTGAGCGGGCGGGATGCCGAAGTACTATTCGCAGGGCTAGCTCCCGGCTTTGCGGGATTGTATCAGGTGAATATCCGGGTTCCGGCGGACTTAGCCGCCGGAGAAGCGGAACTGATTCTGCGGACTGCCGGGATTAGCAGTCCGCCGGTACGGGTGACGGTGCGTTAGGCCGATTTGAGGATTTCGCGAATCCGCTTGGCAACGATGCGGTCTTCGCCGGGCTGGAGCATCCACACGCCGATATTCAGCGAGTCACTGGAGCCAGGGGTTACCTCTATCGAGGGGTCGCCTTCCCGAAGGCGTTTGGCAACTTCGTTGTAGGTGATTTTGATCTGGCTTTGATCCCAGGTGATTTTCAAGTGGGGAACGTGGTTGGCCACCTCTGGAACGTACTGGGAAGTTTTGACGGCAGGGCTGACGGTGACGCTATCGGCCACTACTTTGATTCGACGTTCCCATTCCTTCCATTCCGCTTCGTGGTCCTTCTTCATGAAGGTTTCGACGGCGGCCAGCATGCCGAGCAGTTCTTCCTTGTTCACCTTCATGCCGCGGCCAATGGCGTCTCCATTGGGAGAGGCATTCATGCGGGCGGCTTCGATAAGGTCCTTGCGTCCCATGAGGATGCCAGCGCTCTGCGGTCCCCGGAGCCCTTTGCCGCCAGAGAACGTGACGAGAGAGAAGCCAAGTTTGTTGAACTTGGTCATGTTTTCGATGGGGAAACAGTCCGCAGCGCAGTCAATGAAGGTCGGCACATTCAGCTTTTTTCCGAGTTCGACAAACTCGGCCGCCTGGATTTTTCCCTTGCTACTGGCATCGTTGAAGAAAAGCATGAAGGCAGTCTGGGGGCCGGCAAGACGTTGTGCTTCTTCGGCGGTTTCAAACTCGACGATTTTGATGCCGGTATTCCGGATGGCGCGGTCATAACCGAAGCGGTGCGATTTCTGCATCAACGCTTCGGTTTTCATGCCGGTCAGATTCGGGATGGCTTGAATTTTTTTGCGATCCGCTCCGGTGAGGCAGGCGGCTGCGCCGAGCGTAAGTGCTGAAGCCGCGCCGGCGGAGACCATCGCCGCCTCAGCCTGGAGCAGGGAAGCGATCTTTTTGCCGACCGCATCGTGCAGTTCATTCAGCCGGACGAAGGTTTTGGATGCATAGTTGATGGCATCCATGACTTCGGGCAGCATGAGCGACGCGGTGAACGTGGTGTAGGTGCCCGCAGCGTTGATGATTGGCTGTACGCCGAGTTCCTTAAAGTAGTCGCGTTTGGCGACGGCGGCGGTTGCCGTCAAGCCAGTTCCGGCGGCGAGAGGGGCGGCGAGTGTTCCTTGCAGGAACTTGCGGCGGTTGGCCATGATGAAATCTCCTGAACGAAATTATATTCCCGCCGGGGTTCACTGATGCCATGGCGGATTGTTGGGCCTTTGCCGACGCGGGCCTTCCCGCCCTCAACATACCACGAAGGCGCCGCTCCTTCTCTTTGTTTCCCGCTCTGTGATGGTCGTTCAGTGATTCCAGAGGTTATCGAGGAGTTGTTGAGAGAAGAGGAAGTTAGGGGGTTGGAGGAATTCGCAGAGGAAGTCCTGGCGGAATTTGGTTTCGTCGGCGCGGCGTTGCATGTCGAGGAAGTCGGGGTCGATTTCGGGGCAGTCGGTGACGGGGGAGAAGATTTTGTGCCAGCGGGAATCGGTGTCGTGC
>DASTML010000089.1:0-15997 GCA_035714175.1 Bryobacteraceae bacterium
TATCGGGCGTTAGAGGGAGACGCAGATACTCCTGCAACATCGCGCGCGCCTCGGGCAGGTTCTGTTTCGCTTCAATGTAGGTTTCCGCCGTCTTGTAGAGGACCTGCGGATCTTTGGGGGAGATTTTTTCCGCGCGGGCCAGCCAAGTGACGCTCTCCGCAAACCGGCCGCGCCGAGCCAGGAAGCGGGCGACATCAAGTACGCGGCCCACTGACTTGGGCGCTAGTTCGGCGGCGCGGCGCAGATGCTGCTCCGCGCTATTGAAGTCCTTGCGGGATTCCTGCAGTTTGGAGAGGGCGAATTCTTCCTCAGCCGCATCGACAGACTTAATCTTCGGCAACAAATCCTGCGCCTTGTCGAGCCCGCCGCCCAGAAATCCAGGGGCCTGCAGGTAGTATTCAAACAGATCGTTCAGCGCTTCGCCGTTCGCCGGATTCAGTTGGACCGCTTTTTCGAAATTCTGGCGCGCTTTCGACGCATAGTGCGGCGCCGTGATCGGAATACTGGTGTCGGCACGCATCCCGTAGGCGCGGCCCAGCCAATGGTAGTACTCTGAACTACCGGAATTCTGGGCAACGGCCCGTTCTAAGAGATCCGTGGCCTTCTTATAGTCTCCAAGGCCATACGCGGCTTGGCCTGCCAAAAGCAGGGCATCCGGGCTCTGGTTCAGAAGCGGCTGCACCAGTTGCAGCGCCTCCTGATACCGCGTCTGCCGGTACAAGTCCTGCGCCTTCTTCAATTCGGCGGGCCCAGCCCCAACCATCGCCGCCAAGGCGAATGCTAATACCAGTGTCCTCATCCGTTACGTTCAGTTAACCCGTTTCTTTTGATGGTACAACAGAACTTTCGATTCACCTATCTGTACGTATTCCGCACAAAAACGGTTTCTCAGGCACTCGAAAGTAACGCCAATCGGCCCGCCAACATCCCTTATGTATCGGCGAGTATAGTATCCTCGGATTTGGCAAAAACTCACCTCGTTGGAGATTGGAAATGAAGACACTGCAGAGATTGGCGAGTTTCACTGCCCTGCTGGCGCTGTTTACGTTCGGCGCGATGGGGCAAACGGCGTCTCTTGAAGGCGAAGTAAAGGGCGAAGACGGCAAGCCGTTGAAAGATGCCCTGATCAAGCTGGAACGCAAGGACATCAAAGGCTCGTATAAAGTAAAAACCAATAAAAAAGGCCAGTGGTTCCATGCTGGTCTGCCCCTGGGCAACTACGACATCATGTGCGAAGTCGACGGGAAGGTGGTCGATTCGGTGAAAGGCGTACGTACCCGGCTGGGCGATCCTCTGCCGGTGAACTTCGACCTCTCGAAGATGGCCGCGCAACGGCAGGCTATGGAACAGGCTGCCTCCACTGGTAAAGTGACCGAAGAAATGTCGCGGGAAATGTCGAAGGAGCAGAAGGAAGCTCTGGAGAAGGCGGCCAAAGAACGCGCCGCTGCCTTGGCGAAGAACAAGGAATTGAACGATGCGTTTAACGCGGGCATGGAAAACCTGAAGGCAAAGAATTTCCCCGCATCCCTAGAAGCATTTGACAAAGCGGCCGCCATGGACCCCAAGCAGGTTGTGATCTGGGCGAACAAGGCCGAAGCGCATGTGGCCTTTGCCGGCACGAAGAATGGCGAAGAGCAGGTCGCTGAGTTGACCAAAGCATTCGATTCCTACAACAAAGCGTTGGAATTGAAACCCGACGATGCTTCCATGCACAACAACTACGCCCTGGCGCTGGCCAAGGCGAAGAAGTATCCCGAAGCACAGGCGGAACTGGACAAAGCGGCCCAGCTTGATGCGCCGAACGCCGGTAAGTACTACTACAACCTCGGCGCCATCCTAACGAATGTCGGCCAATTGGAACCGGCCAGCGTAGCCTTTAAGAAGGCCATCGACGCTGACCCGAACTACGCGGACGCACATTACCAGTACGGCCTCTATCTTTTCAGCAAGGCGACGATCACCGCGGACGGCAAGACGGTTCCGGTGGCAGGCACTACGGAAGCCTTCCAGAAATATCTGGAACTCAAGCCGGAAGGTCCGTTTGCCGAAGCAGCGAAAGGAATGCTGGCCGCCGTCGGTGCGCAGGTTTCGACCGAATACAAGAACCCGAACGCTCCTGCCGGTAAGAAAAGCACCACCAAAGGCAAGAAGTAACTGTCTGCTAACCAAGGGCGTCCATTCCGGTGGACGCCCTTTTTCTATCTGAAGGCCCATGATTCGTTACCTGATCGGCATCATCATTTCCTTTATCGCGCTCACATTCGTGCGCGCCGTGTGGGGTATCGTTCAGAAGGCTGTTGTAGACGAAGTGAAGTCAGCCGTGGGCGAAGACTCTCCCGCGGAACAGACGCGCCGGCCGCAACCGGGCAGCACAAGCACTACGCTCCGGAAGTGCGTAGGCTGCGGGACCTATAAGCCTGAGTCCGCCATGATTCACTATGGGTCGGGCGAAAAGAGCATTTACTTCTGTTCGGCGGATTGCGAAAAGAAGGCAAGCTAAAAAGGCTTTATTTGGTGCGGAGGAGTTGCGCCATCCTTGCGCTTAACGCCTGCATCTGCCGGAGGTCGTCTTCGGCCTGCTGCATTGCGGACTGAATGCGCGACAAATCGCCGGCCTGCAAGCCAGCCGCGGGCGACTCTCTCGTTTGGGCGTTTAGCGCAAAATTACGATAGAGATCCGATACCTCGCGATAACGGCGCAGGAGAGTGGTGAGATAGGCTTCCCTTCTCCGGTTCAAGTCTTCCAACTCCTTCGCCGAAGCGGAGACCTTGGTCGAAGACTCTTCGGCTGTCCGCAAGCGCTCTTTCATCAGATTTTCCGAGGCTTCCGCCTTAACCAGGCGCTCAGATTTGGCCTTCAGTTCGGCCTGCAACGCGTCCGAGACACGGCGTGCGGCAAGCGCGTCCTCACGAAGGTCGTCTGCTTCCGCCTTCCCCTTCTTCTGCTCCGCTACTTCGGCCGTGATCCGGGCCTCGGCGCGCGCCAACTCATCTTTCGCGGCACTCAGGTCCTTGCCAAGCGATGTGATCTGCTCCCGTAATTCGTCAATGGTCCGTATATACGGGGAAGGATCGGTTCCGGTGGGAACCCGGACAACCTTAGGGGATTGGGAAGCTTCGCCAAGACCATCCTCCGGTTCATTGTTGTTCGCCGCGGCCGCTTCCGGCGCCTTGGCCTTTAGAGCGGCCTCCAGTTGCGCAATGCGATTTTCGACGGTTCGTCGGCTCTGTTCGGCGCGCCACCATAGGGTAGACGTAACAACGGTAGGGAGTAGGAGAAGATAGGGAAGGGTTTTGCGCATGGTGGAAAATCACTTTCGCAAAGAGAATCGAATGCGGTTCGGCACATCGCGCTCTCCGTTGAGGAGATCCACGTTCGCCGTACGCGATTTGGCGCCGCCAAGTTCTACGTCCACGCTCCAGTGCGTAGCGGCGGAGGACACGATACGACCGACGGCATCGGGAATTTCGCCCCGGCTCCGGCAAAATGCTCCCGATCCCCCGCTCTCTTCGGCCAATTGCATGAGTCCGCGTTGATAGGCTTCATTAATCGGATCCGAAAAGTAGTTCAGGTGCACGAAATAAAGAGGGGTTTCGGAAGCTGCCAGACGATCGGAGAGCTTCTGGATTTTTTCACGGATCAATTGATCGGGAAAACGGCGGCTCAGATCCCGCGAATCACTGGAGTTGATCACGGGGTTCGTGTAGTCTTCCCGGTAATTGTAGATGTTGCTGTCGGTAACGTATAGAACAGCCACCCGCACATTGGCGCGAGTCAACAGGGAGTCGCCCAACGCCGCCGCAGATTCAATGGTGGTCAATAGACCGGCTTTTCCTGTCGCGACGTAGGATGTAATGGTGGAGGACGTTTTCTCCCGGTCCGGCGATGGATCCTGAATCACTTCCAAGCCATCCTGCGACTTCAAAACGCCCACCCAGTTGTTGTGTGGGAGTTTCGACAGCCGTTCCGTCAACGAAGCGCGCGCCGAGTCAATGAGCGTCAGGTCGCCGGTAAGGTCCAGAACAACCAGGAGGACAAGATCGTCTTTCGGTCCGCGAGCCCGGATGACCCGCGCCGGACCGCCGTCGAGAATCGCTTTGAATGCGGCGCTATCGAGAGGCGGATCCTGTTCCGGCGCGGCGACACGCAGCATGGTGCGCACGGGCCGCCGGCCCTCCGCGGCGGCAGCGGGCAAGGCAGACAGCAACAGCATAAGCAGGGCACAGAAGCGCATTAGAAACTTAGCCTCATTCCTACTTGTATGACGCGCCCGCCAACCGATCCGATAATTTTTCCTGCGTTCACGTTGGGAGCGGATGCCGGTCCGATCACCATATCCGGGTCCGACCAGTTGCCCGTATTTGTGAAATTGAATCCCGTGGCGGTCAGTTCCAGCACGCGCTCCGTCGTTACCGCAAACCGTTTGGTAACGGAGACGTCGTGGTTTTGTCCGCCGGGCGTCAGCAACTGTGGATGGGTACGCGGCCCGTTTCCGAGCGTGAAGTCGGCCGGCTGGTCGAAAGCAGCGGGATTGAACCAAAGATCGGGACCTCGGTTCGCTACTTTGGGGCTGACGCCAGGCACCAGATTGACGCGCAGTGCGTCCACGAGGCCGCCGGTGTTGTTGAACTGGGGTTTCAAGTGCAGAGGTTCGCCGCTTTGAAGAGACGTAATGCCGCTGATCGACCAGCCGTCCACAAGGTGGCGCCGCCAATCGCTGTAGGTCAACAGCGCTTTCTTGGAACCGATCGGCAACTCATAGGCAAAGCTGAACGAAATCCGGTGGGGATTGTTGCTGGAGGTCAAAGACCATTCGTTTTGCCGGTTATAGAAGTCCTGAATTCCGTAAGGCCCGGAGTAGTCGTCCATCTGTTTGGAGAACTCATACGTGCCATTCAGGCTGAGGCCGCTGGACGAGCGCTTTTCCACACGAAGCACCCCGGCATTGCGCTTGTAGTTGCCGACCGGCCACGAACTGTAAATCTCAAAGCGCTGATACTGCGAATAAGGGCGAAGGGTGCGCCGGAACGCTTCGTCGTTCAGTTCATCGCGATATTCCAGGTTCGACAGCGGGATGGCGTTGGGGTTTGCCGCCGAATTGGAGACAAACAGCCGCTGCCCGCGTGCATGGCCCAGACTGATGCTGACCAGCACTTGTCCTTTCAATTCCCGCTCGAATGTCAGACCTGCCGATTGGTAGATCGGCACGCGGCCCGAGGCATCTACCAGTTCGGCGTTCGTAAAATTGGCGGCGTCCGGCCGGAGATCCGGCAGCGGACGGGGAAGAGGAGGCATGCCGACGTTCAGTCGCAGCGCCGGCTCCAACTGGATATTCGGACTGACGAACGTTGGCGTGCCGACAAAGCCCTGCGTTGCCCACTGCGTTGTGTAAACCGGAACATTGCTGTAGCTCAGGCCATAGCTGAGCCGCAATACGCTCTTCGCATTGCCGCGTGGATTCCAGGCAAGGCCCAGGCTCAACTCCGGCCGCACGGAACCAGGATGCAGGGATCGCCCGCGGCCGTTCCGGTTTGCAAAGACCAATGCGCCCAATTGCCCGTTCGCCGGGTTGACCGTATTGAGATCCACCGAAGCGAAGCGGTCATATTTCTCCACCCGCGGCCGGGCAATTTCCATCGCCAGGCTGGCGCTGAGCGTCAGATTCTTCGAGTACTCGTAGCTATCGGCGATCTGCGCGCGATAGGAGCGCGAGCGCCAATAGGATGGATTGTCGACAATCGTCGCACTGGCTGATTCCGACAGGCCGAGCAGGAAACTGGCGAACGGATGCCCCGTATTATTAATGCCGGGCAAGGATGTGATAGACGGACCGAACTGGAACGCGCCCGCTGGATTCGACGGCAGATAGGCGTTCACCTGATAACGCCGGTACTGGCCCACGCCGCGGAGCCTGTGCTTTCCGCTGCGCAGCGAAAAGGACTCCGTGAGGTAGTAATAATTGTGCGAGCTCACCTGGATCGGGCTGTTGCGGCCCATCCCAAGATAGGTAGAGTAGCGAAACACCGGAAACGCATCCCGCAAAGGTCCGCGAAGCCCGATGGCATCGACGGCGTTCTCCTGCCCGGGACGGCCGGCCACGCTGCGGTCCGACTGCAAATCGGCCGTGAATGTGTGAATGGTCGCCGCGCTCTTGGTGTAGGTCCAGTCAATGACCGCGCGCCGTGCGCTGAAATCGCGGTCATTATTGTTGGAGTCGGCAATGTTATCGAAATACCGCGGCGAAATCGCCTTGCCGTTCGTAAAGGAGCCGTTAAAGGTAACCCGGTGCTTCTCGGCCAGCGAGTGGTCCACCTTGAAGATCATCCCGTTCGCCTTATTCGATTCCGGAGAAAAAACGAAGTAATTATTGCGGAAGAAAGGGCCGGCGTCGGAATTCGGCAAGGGATAGTAGCTGACGGCCTTCATGGCCACGGGGTCCAGACGATTTACAGGAATCTGGTTGTTCGGGAAGGGATCACGCAGGTGCTGCAGATTGTCCACCGTGACAGGCAGGTCCGGGTTGAAATCAGGATTCAATCGCGTGGAGGCGGGATCATAGACCGGCAGCGGCAGCCCGGCGTTGTCCACGGTCTGCGAAAAGTCGCCGGTACGTTCGCTGGGAATTGCGATGGTACGGAGGAAGGACCGCCCGATTCGTTCACGGACGCCCTCATAGGAAACGTTGAAAAAGGTCTTGCGCGAGCCGTCATAGAGCTTGGGAATGACAACGGGGCCGCCGACGTTGAATCCGAACTGGTTACGTCGAAGCAGGTTGCGCTCGCCGCCGCGCTGAACAACCTCATGCGGCGTCGCGTCCAGCTTGTCATTTCGAAAATTCTCAAAAATACGCCCGTGCCAGGACGGGCCAGTCCCCGGAGTCCGCGCTCGCTTCCGCGGTGCATCCGCGCGCAATCCCAGATCGCGCGTCAGGACCTTGAACTCTTCTACTGCTTTTTCTAATTCAGACTCAGATTTAGGTTGTGATGTCTTCGGCCGCGGTTGCTGTTGCCATCCATAGGCGATCGCGGCGGACAGTAAGCAACCTGCGAGCCACCGCGTCGAGTGTCGCATACTAACAGTGTACCCAGATGCGACTTGGCGAACTAGCGCAAAGGCTTGGAGCTGTGCTCCATGGTGATGCGGAAATCGAAATTTGCGGCGTTTCCGGCATGGAGCACGCCGGTCCCGGACACCTGACTTTCCTGGCAAACCCGAAGTATGCCCCGAAGGTGAAGAACACCCAGGCGGCGGCCATCCTGGTCGCGCAACCCTTGGCTGGCGTCCCCATCGCCTCCGTCATCAGCGAAAACCCCTATCACGATTTTGCCCGCGCCCTGGAGATGTTTTACCAGCCGCCTCGTCCCGAACCGGGCATCCATCCGCTGGCCTTTGTGGACCCGACGGCGGAGATTGGTCCCGGCGCTTCGATCGCCCCTTTTGCCTACGTCGGTCCCCGCGTAAAAATAGGCGCGCGGTGCACCCTCTACCCCCACACGGTAATCTACGAAGGAGCTGAAATCGGGGACGATTTCCTGGCCCATGCCCACTCCACGGTCCGCGAATTCTGCCGCGTGGGAAGCCGGGTCATTCTGCAGAACGCCGTGGTTGTGGGCGGCGACGGATTCGGCTTCGCCAAAACGAAGCAAGGTACGCACTATAAGATTGTGCAGTCCGGCATCGTGGTCATTGAAGACGATGTGGAGATTCAATCCCTGACGGCGATTGATCGCGCCACCATGGGCGAGACGCGCGTGGAACGGGGCGCGAAGATCGACAATCTGGTTCAGGTGGGGCACGCAAGCGTCGTCGGCCCGGACAACATCATCTGCTCTCAGGCCGGATTGGCCGGCAGTTCGATTCTGAAAAAGAATGTGCTGCTTGCCGGGCAGGTGGGCATCAGCGGACATCTGACTATCAACGACAACGCAGTAATTTATGCGCAAAGCGGCATCGGCGGCGATGTACCGGCCGGAGCCCTGATGTCCGGATCTCCCGCCTTTGACGCCAAGGTATGGCTGCGGGCCATCACCGCCTTTCAAAAACTGCCCGATATGCTCCGCACGGTGCGAGAATTGGAAAAGCGCGTAGCCGAATTGGAATCGCCCGAAAAGGGCCAGGATCTATGAGCGAGAAACTTGTACGGCCCCCGTTGGCCTTTGAGGACGGGCAGTTCCTACACTCCCCGGAAGCCCGTAGCGTACGCATTCTGAGCGAATACTTGAAGCCGCTCGGCGTATTCCGGAAGCATCGCATCCGCGATACCGTCGCCTTCTTCGGCTCGGCCCGCATACAGCCCGAAGGGCCCATGAGTGAATACTACGAGGGGGCGCGCTTGCTCGCCGCCAAGGTAACCACTTGGAGTGAAAGCTTGCCCCATCATACCCGCCGCTTCGTGGTCTCCACCGGCGGCGGACCCGGCATTATGGAGGCGGCTAACCGCGGCGCTACCGAAGCGGGCGGCAAATCGGTTGGTCTGAACATCCGCCTGCCGTTTGAGCAGATGCCGAATCCCTATATTTCACCCGAGCTATCGCTGGAATTCGGCTACTTCTTCCTCCGCAAGTTCTGGTTCGCCTACCTCGCGAAGGCGCTGGTCGTTTTCCCGGGCGGCTTCGGCACCATGGACGAGCTGTTTGAGATCCTGACGCTCGTGCAGACCCGCAAG
Source organism: Bryobacteraceae bacterium (assembly GCA_035714175.1). Taxonomy (GTDB): domain Bacteria; phylum Acidobacteriota; class Terriglobia; order Bryobacterales; family Bryobacteraceae. The sequence goes on from DASTML010000089.1 coordinate 8,667, forward strand.
CTGCACAAGGAAATCATCGTCATTCTCTACGGCGGCAAGTTCTGGAAAGAGGTGTTCAACTTCGAAGCGTTGGCTCGCCATGGCATGATCTCACCGGAAGACTTGAACATCTTCCAGTTTGCCGATGATCCCGACACCGCCTTCCAGTTGCTGCGTGACGGACTAACCCGCCTCTACCTCTGCCCCGAGGAGATGGCCGAGCCGGACATCGCCCCCGGCATCGCCCATACACGCAACGAGTGAAGGCCGGCGGCTCCAACGTAGCGCTCACCAGCGGCCCGCCGGCGCGGCGGCCGTTCGCGTGGCGCGAGTTGGTGGGCAAGTGGGAATACGCGGCACTGGCGTTGGCCGTAGCGGCAGCGATCGTTTCCCGTTTGCTTCCAGGGTCGATACTTGTCCCCTTCGTCACGATGGGGATGTTCGCGGCTATCGTCTGTGTCGCCGTTCGTTGGGTGCACCGCTGGCTACGTCACGCCATCTGGAGGTTGAGGAACCGGCTCCTGTTGAGCTACGTCTTCATCGCGGTCGTGCCCGTATCGTTGCTCGGTATCCTGGGTTTGTTTAGCGCTTGGGCCATCGCCGGACAGGTAGGCGTCTACCTGATCTCGCAGGAGTTCATGCAGGATATTGACTCGCTGCGAAGCAGCGCCGATGCGATGTTGCGCTCCGTGGACGATAAGCAGGATCCCGGCCCTTCGCGCCTGCAAGGCTATCTGACATCCCGGTTCCCCGGCATAGAAATTCTGCTCACCCGCGGCGCGGCCGATGTACTTCGCACGCCTTCGAATTCCCGGCTCCAGCATCCGCCCGACGAGAAATTGGAAATCGCCAACATCGTCCTCCGCGATGGCCTGTTGTACTCGGGCGTGCATATCCACGGTAACGGTAAACAGGTTACCCTGCTCGTTCCGATAACCAAGAGTTACCTGCAGCGGCTGGTCCAGAATTTGGGTGAGATTACCCTGCTGAGTTGGTCGGGCTCCTCGGAACAGGCCATGCGGCTCCATGAGGAAACCAGCGGCGTATCCTCCGATCTGCTCACCGCCAGGTCATTAGCGCCGCCCATCAATTTCCTCGATCTTCAGGTCCTTTGGGCCGCGCCTATTCCAGTCCACAACTGGAATAGGCCGGAGACGCCCGTTCCCGCCATGCTCAGCGTCCAAACCCGCATCTCGCAGATCTTCCGCGTCATTTTCTCGCAGAAAGCGGACTGGGACCAGCCCTATCTGATCGCTCTGTTTTACCTGGTAGCCGTTACCTTTTTGGTTGTCGAGTTGAGCGCTCTCATCACCGGAATTTCCATCACGCGAACCATGACGCAAGCGTTGCACTACCTCTACGAAAGCACACGGCATGTGCAGGCAGGCGACTTCTCGTACCGCATCCCCGTGAAGGGCTCCGACCAATTGGCTGAGCTATGCCACAGCTACAACACGATGGCCGCCAACCTGGACAAACTGCTGAAAGTTGCTCAGGAAAAAGAGCGCCTGCAGGCCGATCTCGATATCGCCAAGGAAGTACAGGAACAACTCTACCCGCGCTCCGTTCCCCACGTCGACGGCCTCCAACTCACGGCCCTGCTTAACCCCGCCAAAAGCGTTTCCGGCGACTACTACGACTACCAGAAGGCCAACCGGCATCAATGCGCCATCGTGATGGGCGACGTGGCCGGCAAAGGCATTAGCGCCGCCCTGTTGATGGCGAACATTCAATCCGTTATGCGCGCGCAACTGCGGGACGCCCAGGAGGAAGGCAGCGATATTTGCACCGCGACGATGGTGTCGCAGATCAACAAACATTTGCAAGCCAACACCACCACGGAGAAATACGCGACATTCTTTTTTGCTGTCTATGACGAGCGGACCAGCGAGTTGATCTCCACGAATGCCGGCCACCTGCCGCCCATCCTGCTGCGCGGAGCGGACGTCCATCGGTTGGACGTAAACGGCATGGTAATTGGCGTTTTCCAGCAAGCCCAATACGACGCAAGCCGCATCACGCTGCAAAAAGGCGACCTGTTGCTCCTCTATACGGACGGCATCACGGAGCCGGAAAATGAATATGGAGAGATGTTCGGCGAGGAACGTCTGATTGAAACAGTGCAACGCGTGGCATCCAAACCCAACGAAGAAATCCTTCGCGAAGTATTTGCCGCTGTCCAGGAGTGGACCTTTGCGCCCGATTCGGCCGACGACATGACTATGATGATCATCCGGAGAGTCTGATGCCTGACGGGCGGAGTGAATCCGACTGGCTGCGCTTTAAGCGGAGAGTACTGCAGATCGTCGCCGCAATCGCCGCGGTGATCTGCGTGGGGTGCGTTGGTTATATGACCTTCGCGCACTACCCGTTGTTTGAGGCGGCCTATATGGCGTTGACCACCATCACGACCATTGGGTATGGCGAAGTCCTCCCGCTCGGCGCTCCCGGCCGTACATTCAACATGTTTTATATCGTCATCGGTGTGGCCACCGTGCTGGTTGCCTTTGGCGTGCTCACACAGGCGATGATTGAGCTGGAGCTGAGCGGATATTTTCAAAAACGGCGGAGGCGCCGCATGATCGAAAACCTGAAATCGCATTTCATCGTTTGCGGCTATGGCCGCGTAGGGCGTAGCGCCACGGAGGAACTCCGGAAATCCGGAGTTCCCATCCTGGTTGTGGATCGAAATGAAGAACGCGTCGACCGTGCGCTTCAGGCGGGACTGCTTGCCGTGGCGGCCGATTCCACTCGGGACGAGGTACTGCGCGAAGCCGGAATTGAACGCGCGCGCGGACTGATCGCCGCTCTCTCCACCGACGCCGACAATACCTACCTCATCCTCTCCGCCAAAGCGCTCAACCCCCTGCTGCCCGTCGCCACCCGCGTCAGCGAAGAAGAATCCGAACGTAAACTGCGCCGCGCCGGCGCCGACGTTGTCTTCGCGCCGTATACCATCACCGGCCAACGGCTCTCGCAATCCCTGCTCAAACCGCACGTAAACGAGTTCATCGACTTCACCACCGGCAGCGATCTGCGCCTGGATGTAAGAATCGAACAGGTGCAGGTCTCGGCCCGGTCGGAGTATGTTTCAAAATCTCTGCGGCAGGCCCAGCTCCGCGCCGAACTTGGCGTCATCGTATTGGCAATTCGCAGGATGACCGGGCAGATGATTTTCAATCCGCCCGCCGACGCCGAAATTGGCGCTGGCGACTATTTGATCGTCATGGGGCCGCCCGCGCAATTGCGTCGTCTGGAGGAAATTATGGAGGAGAAGGCCGCGTGAAAATACTTACGGCCGCGGAGATGCGGGAGGTCGACCGCCGCACAATTGAGTCTGGTATTCCCGGACTGATCCTCATGGAGAATGCCGCCCACCGCGTCGTGGAAACAATCGAGCGGGAATGTGCTCCCGTTCGCGAACAGCGTATCGTGGTCTTCTGCGGGAAAGGCAACAATGGCGGAGATGGACTGGCCATTGCCCGGCTCCTGCACGTCCGCTTCCGTCCGGCCTCGCTCGATGTGATTCTCGCCGTACCGCCGCAGGAGTTGCAAGGGGAGGCCGCCGCCAATTTCGTCATGTTGCGCGCCGCCGGCTTTGAAGCGATTCATACGCAGACCACCGAGGAAATGCGCCACGCGACTCTGGTGATCGACGCCGTACTTGGCACCGGCATCGAAGGTAATGCGCGCGGTCGCGCGGCGGAACTTATTATCGAGCTGTCGTTTGGATTTCCCAATGCGCGCGTATGCGCCGTCGACATCCCCAGCGGCATGCGTTCCGACAGCGGTGATTCGGGTACGCCCGTTGCGAAAGCCGATTTCACTGTCACCTTTACCGCACCGAAACTCTGTCACGCTCTCCCCCCCAACTGCGATCGCGTTGGCTCGCTTACGGTTGGTCACATCGGGTCTCCGGATGGGCTCATGAATTCCGTCGCGCGCAATTGGGTCACGCCCGCCCTGTTCGCCGAGTTCCTGGAACCCCGCGCCCGTGCGGGGCACAAAGGAACGTATGGCCATGTGCTCGTCATTGCCGGCTCACGCAATAAGCCCGGCGCGGCTGCCATGGCCGGCATGGCCGCGCTTCGCGCGGGGGCCGGACTGGTAACGGTCGCATCGGCGGCCTCGGCCATCGGAGCCATCGCCGCGCACGCGCCGGAATTAATGACGGTTCCGCTGGAGGAAACGGCGGCCGGCGGAATTGCGGAGCAGGATGTCGCCCGTCTGGTCGCCGCCAAGACAGTAATCGCGATGGGACCCGGCTTGGGAACGGAACCGGAAACAGTCGCATTCGTGAGAAATCTCGTAGCTAACCTCCCGCAACCCATGATTATCGACGCCGATGCGCTCAACGCCATCGCCGGAGCGCAGTGGCCGGGCGCTGCGGGGCCGCGCGTATTGACCCCGCACCCTGGTGAGATGGCGCGGCTGCAAGGCCATGCTGTAGAGGACCGCCTCCTAGACGCCGTCGGATACGCCAGCCACTTCGGCGTTACGCTGCTGCTCAAGGGGCAGCGGACCATCATTGCCGACGCGCGCGGCCAATGCTGGATCAACCCCACGGGCACCCCTGCCATGGCCACGGGGGGCAGCGGCGATATTCTTACCGGTCTTCTCGCCGGGCTGGCCGCGCAGCATCCGGCTCGCATCACGGAAGCGGCGATCGCGGCCGCCTGGCTGCATGGCAAGGCGGGCGAACTGGCTGCGCAGTCGATCGGCGAAATGCCCGTGATTGCCACGGACCTTTTGCAATTCTTTCCTCAAGCCATCCGGGACGCCCATGTCTGAAACACGAACCTGGCATACCGATAGCCCCGAAGCAACGGCCGCCGCTGCCCGGGAAATCGCCTCCTGGATTCCTCCCGGCGTTACCGTGCAACTGACCGGTAATCTCGGAGCGGGAAAAACGACACTGACCAAATCACTGGTCGAAGCCTGGGGAGCGGCGCTCGCGGACGAGGTCGCCAGCCCGACGTTCACGCTGATCCACGAATATGGTGAACCCGTCTCTGTTTATCACATCGACTTGTACCGGCTAGAGAAACCCGGCGAGTTTTACTCCCTCGGCCTGGATGAGATCTTCGATTCCAACGCCCGCGTCCTTATTGAATGGGGCGAGAAGTTCGCGCCCCTCCTCCCTGCCAGCCGGTGGATCGTGGAAATACGCCACGCCGGCGGCGATTCCAGGGAGATTACAGTAAGTCGTCCGTAGCAGAGTACATTTCCGAGACCTGCGCCGCGTACTTATCCAAAACCCTTGACCGGCGCACTTTCATGGTGGGCGTCAACTCCCCGCCCTCCACCGTGAAATCGGCCGGCAACACGCGGAATCGCTTGATCTGTTCATACGAGGCTAACTGAGCGTTCGCGGCCCGTACGGCTTTTTTCACCGCCTGCTGCACGGCAGCGGATGCCGCCATTTCCGCAAGCGGCTTGCCCTTCATCCCCTCCAGCATCTCCGCAACCGGGGCGTTGATCGTGAATAAGGCGGAAACATAGGGCTGTTTATCGCCCGCCAACACCATCTGGCTGATCAATGTTTCCGTTTTGAACAAGGACTCCACGCGAGACGGATAGATCTTCTTTCCGTTCGAGGAAACAATAATCTCTTTCTTCCTGCCCGTGATGGAAACATAGCCGTCCTTGCCAATTTCCGCGATGTCTCCCGTGTAGAGCCAACCATCGCGGAACACCTCGCTAGTCGCCTTTGGATCGTTGAAATATCCCATGGCCAGTGTGGGTCCGCCTACGAGCAATTCCCCATCGTCGGCCAACTTTAGCTGGATGGACGGCAGCGCCGTGCCAATGGAACCCATTCGTTGCTTTCCTGGCAGGTTGAGCGTCAGAATTCCACCCTCTGTCAACCCGAAGCCCTCATGCAGCGGCATACCGATGGCCTCATAGAACAAGGCCAGTTCTTTGGCCAACGGCGCCGCACCGGAAATGGCGAACGTCAGTTCGCCCCCGAAGCGTTCACGAATCTTAGAGAAAACCAACTTGTCGAACAACGCCAGCGGCCCCTTCATCCAAAAGGGAACCGGCTTGCCTGCATACCGTAATCTCACCGCGTCCGCGCTCATGCCCACCGCCGTGTAGAACAATTTCTTCGCCACGCCGCCCCTCTTCTGAACTTCGGTGCGCACGCTCGCGTAAATGCGTTCCCACACGCGCGGGGGAGCCAGGAAGAAGGTAGGTTTCACCGTCTTGAACTCGTGGGGCATCCGAGCCAGGCTCTCGGAGAAATACACGGGAATGCCCATCGCGAGCGGCAGAAGTTCAATGCCCACCCGCTGCGCGATATGCGCGGAAGGGAGGAACGCCAGCACCCGGTCCTGCGGACCAATGGGAACCACCTGTTTGCCGATATCCACATTCGCCACAAGGGAAGCGTGCGACACTTCCACGAACTTCGGATCGCCCGTTGCTCCGGAAGTCAGATACAGAATCGCCCGTTGCTCCGGCATTACGTTCAAGCGAATACGTTCGAAATATTCCGAATCGTCCTCCATCGCCGCACGGCCTCGTGCCCGTACCTCTTCCAGCGTCAGCACGCCTTCCATCAGACCTGTCATTAACACCCAAACCGCGCCCAACTCGCCCGCCCCGGCCGCATGCAAAGATTTGTACATCTTCGTGTCTTCCACAAAGATCAACTTCGCGCCGCAGCGCCGCAGCGCCGAAACCTGTTCGCTTGCCTGGCTATTCACATACAGCGCGGCCGCCGTCGCCCCGTTCGACTGTATGCCGACATCCACCAGGTAGAACTCGGCGCGTGTCTCGCTGCCGATGCCGACGATGTCGCCGGAGCCAATGCCCAACGCCCGTAACCCGCAGGCGATCTCGCGGACAATCTGCCGGTACTCCACCCACGAATAGGTGCGATAGCTCCGGCCCTCTTTCGTCGCTACCGGCTGGTGCATTGCCGGCAATTCGCCGTGCGCCGCCGCCGCTTCTTCGAGGAGCGAATAGACAGTCCGTTTCTTCATCGAGGCCATGCTAACACGCGCCCCCGATTACAATGGAAGGAGATGAATTTTGAACGGGAACTGGCGGTCGCCCGCCGGATTGTCACACGTAGCGCCGAGCTCTCCATGAAACACTTCGAGGCCGGCATTCAGATGGAAGATAAGAGTGACGATTCCCCCGTCACCAATGCGGACCGCGAAGCCGAAGTATATCTCGCCGCGGCGCTCGAAGAAGCCTTTCCGGAGGACGGACAGATGGGTGAAGAAGGGGTCGCCAAGCCTTCCCGCTCTGGCCGCACCTGGATCATTGACCCCATCGACGGCACGCGCGACTTTATCCGCGGCAATGCGCAGTGGGGCGTTCTTCTCGGTCTGGAACAGGAG
>DASTML010000090.1:0-36211 GCA_035714175.1 Bryobacteraceae bacterium
AGATTCGATGCCGGCGGCGGCCAGGAGGGCCTTCATCAGGTTCGCCTTGTCCTTGCAGTCCCCGTAGTTTTTGGTGAGCACCTGGCTGGCCTTGTGGGGCGTATAGCCGCCGCCGCGCGTCAGGTTCATTTGGACGGAAACGTACGTCGTATGCTGCACAAAAGCGGCAATCGCGCGGATCTTTTCCAATGGCGTGGACGCATTGGCCGTCAGTTGCATGGCCTTCTGCTGGATGGCAGGGGTGGAATCGGCCTGCCCATCGGTCAAGGAGGAGATCCAGGAGGAAACGTCCGGCCAGTCTTTCAGGGAGCGCAGTCCCGCGCGGTTTTCTCCCGGAAAGAAGTTAAGAGCCAGCCGGGGCGCACGTTCATGCCACTCCGGCCCGTAATCCTCGCCCTCCAGCCAGGGCAGCCCATGCAATTCCCAGGTATGGGAGCCGCCGTTCGCCGAATAGGCGTCTTTGGTATCGGGCTGATTCAAAATCTGGCCACGCGCTTCCCAACCCGCCGGCGCCGTGAGCGTGAAGCGCGTCCGCAGGACCGGAAGACTTCCCTGGAAAGAGTAGGAGTACTGCGTGAAAACGGACTGTTCTTCCTCTACGATTTCGTAAGCAAATACGCCATTTTGCTGCCAGTCTTCCCCCGGAGAAACTGCTTTGATTCTTGTCTCGCTGTATTCGTTTTGATCGGCGGCGGAAGTCTCAATAATCCGCTCCTTGCCATAGCGGGTCTCCTTTCCGGCGGGCGAGAGGACCCATGCGCGAAAATCGCGAATGCGGCCGCTCTTGCTGTTGTAGGCGCGCGAGGCGGACAAAGAAACATGTCCCGGAGAGAGTTTCCGGATGACGCCGCGTTCCGTCATGACGCGGCGCCCGTCCGCCTCCACAACCAGGATTTCTTCCTGAAATAGCACCACAGCCGGCGTTTTTGGCGAGTAAGACGGAACCTGCAAGGCCGCCGCAACTCGTACCCAGCCGGGCAGTTCCTCGGCAAAAAGCGATCCGGCGGCCAACAGGAGCAGGAAGGCTCGCCTCACTTTGCCTCCTGTTTGAGACTGATCACGACGCTGTCCCGGCGATGAAGCTCTTCGAACAGGCTTTTTAGGGAAGCGTACGCCGCCGTATCGTACATCACAGCGCCTTCATTCCCGAAATCGAACAGGCGGCCGACCACAAACTTATTGTCTTTGGTAATTCCCATGGTCAATTTATAGGCTCCCTTTTTGCCGAAATCGAGGCTGCCGGGATTTGCCGCATGATCGAGAGAATAGCCCTGCGGAAGAGAAATCCGTATCTCGTCGTCCTCCCTCCAGGCGTGCTGGAAGTCAATCGAGTACTTCCGTTCTCCGGCAGTAAAGCGCGGCGTGGAGGCTTGGGCAAAGTAGGAAGGCACGAAGAGGAGCCGCTTGCCCGTGCGCTGCGCGTAACCGGGAATCCGGACGTGGTAGATATAGGTCAATGCGCGCGTGGTGTCTTCCACATTCTCGACTTTAATGCCGGACACCTCCGCGCTGGAAAATTGCGCAGTCACCATCTCTCTCACCTCATCCTGCTGCTTTTCCAGCACATCGCCCCGCTTGGAGGCGCGCCTGTCCGCAGCGGAATGGCCTGTATACATCAGCCGAACATCGCCTTCCAACGTGCCATCCGCCGACAACTGAAACGTACCGCGGCGAATCGAGACTGAGTTAACGGGCGGTGAAAATTCGGTCTGGATAAATACCGGCTTCTTGGGATCGCTGATCAGAGCGTACGTCCCCTCTTCCCGCCAACCAACCATACTTGGCGGCAAAAGGTCTGAACTCACATCGTAGAGCCGCCAATTGCCGTTCAACTTGACGGCCATATCGAAGTTGTCCAGAAAATAACTATCCATCAGCACGGGTTCAAAGTAGACATTCTCCCGGCTTCCCACATAGGCCGGACGCGCGTCGAGGCCGAGGGACTGGGTCATAGCCGCGAAGAGGATATTTAACTCGTCTGGCGTCCCGATTCCGCTCTGGAATATTTCGGCAGAGGTACGCCAACGATCCTTGTTCAAGGCCTTTAGTATCTTGGCGCGCTCACTATCCGAAACAGAACTGGCATACAGGTTGCGCATTTTCTTGCGGAGATAGCCGATGAGCGCGACCACCTTCTGATCCTCACTCCCGGCGCCGGCGACGGCTTCAGCGGCGGCAGCCTTGATCTCGTCGTTGACCTTCAACGATTGCTTCAACTGCGCATAAATTTCCTTGCCGCGCTTCTCCCAATACTTATCTGGATCCTTCCGGTCCTGCTCCGCGTAAAAAAACAGTATCCAGGCCCGCACGTTCGGCGAACTGATCATATATGGCTCTTCCTGAAAAGCGGGCAGGTTCTCAACCGATGTTGAATGAAACCCGTTCATCTCTGCTTTGAGCGGAGAATGTTTGCAGTTAAATGGCCATAGACGCATGCCAAGACCGATGTAGTCCTGGCTGAGCGGCTTTACAAAATAGGTAATCTTCTGGACGGGGTACTCCTGCTGTATCTCGGCGCGAAGATAGCGGATATTCTGCTTAAAATGCACCTCGCGGTATTTGTATTCGACGATGGAGCCTGGCACAACGGCCGGCAACGCGAAACTCTTCACCTTCCGGCGGATGCCGCCGATTCGCACTACTTCCCGTTCGTGAATATCCTCTCGCTTGAGAGGAACGATCGTGCCGTCCGGCAGGATGGTACGGCCCTCAATGCTCGTAATAGAAATGTTGTTTCCGAAAGGTAATTCGATGGAGGAGACCTTCTTCTTTCCCTCTTCATTGAATATCTTTACGCGGATGTAGTTCACGCGATGCCGCTGCCAATCCTGACTCAGGAGTTCATCCCAGACATGCACGCGCCAGAAGAGAGCTTCTGCACCGGCTGTTTTGTCGATACGGGAAACCTTTTGCTCTTTCTCGGCATCCGTAACAGGCAACCACACGTTTTCCACGGCGCCCTGTCCGAATACAACCGAAGTAATACAAAGGAATACGCTAAATAAATAACAACGATTCGCGAACATGTACTGGCCAGTATAAGTCATTCAGGATCGCTGCCCCAGGTACGCAAGGTCCAGTACCCCCCGGAAAACCGGGGCGCCAGCCCTCCCCTACGGAGGGAATGCAACCTGGGTCACACAAATGCCGTCTTATAGGTATGAACGCTATCGCTGAGACGAGCGCTGAGCACGCGGCGCTCTTAAATGAATACCGAATTGCGTTGCGCCTGTGGACGGAAGCGAGAGCGCTTTACCTGCAGGATTCCTGTCCGGAGGTAGTGGAGGCGAGCCGGCTGGTGGAGTCTCTGGAACACCGGCTGCGTGATTTTCGTAAAGCGTCATCCAATTGAAAAGAGACGACTGACACAAGACACCTGACACAAGGTAACGAACGCACGGCGCGATGGACGTCCCGCGTCATTGACCGACGGTAACGACCCCGACTGTCTACACTGGACAGATCGGCATGCGTAGGATTGCGGCTCCTCTCGCCCTCAGTTTGTTGTTCGTCTGCTTCTATTGGAAGTTGACGATAAGCCGTGACTATACATTTCTAGATAGTCCCGATCTGGTGAATCTGGACTTCCCCCGCCTCCAATACCAGGCAGAATCGTGGCGGAACGGCTATTTTCCTTTTTGGGACCCCAACCAATGGAACGGGCAGCCGTTTCTGGGCCAAGTGACCGGCGCGGCTTACCCAGTGAATTGGTTTCTGCGTCTTTTTCCCACCGACGCGGCAGGTAAGCTGACGGTAGCGTCGATCCATTGGTATGTCGTGCTGATCCGGTTGCAGGCGGCGCTGTTTTGTTACCTACTATGCCGGGATTGGAAACGGAGCCGGGCAGCCTCCGTCCTGGGCGGCATTGTTTTCGGCCTGGGCGGCTTTATTGGCTACACGGACTGGCCGCAGTTGTTGAATGGCGTGGCGTGGCTGCCGCTAGTCTTGCTGTTTCTGACGCGCGCCCTTCGTGGCCGCCGCGCGATCTTTCACGCGGCACTGGCAGGCGCCGTCTTGGGCGTCTGCTGGTTGAGCGGGCATCATGAAGGGCCAATCTATGCTTCCGCGGCTCTCGGTTTCTTCTGGCTGGCGGCCCTCGCTATTTCCCGGCAACGCCCGACCACGGGGCGATTGTTGGCCTGCTTCGCCATTGCGGCGGGCTGTTTCGCGGCCTTCCAACTCATTCCGGCGCGGGAGTTTGCCAAACACTCCAAACGGTGGGTGGGAGCCCCAGAACCGGTCGGCTGGCGGGAACCCATACCGTATTCGGTCCACCAGCACTATTCGTGGAGCCCGGCGGAGATTCCCGCCATTGTCACGCCGCGCCCCACGCAGCATATTCAACCATTTATCGGCATTGCGGCCTTTGCACTCGCGGCGCTGGGCATTTTTAGAGGGCGGCGACTACCGCAAGTGCGCGTCTGCGCGCTGCTGGGCGGCTTTGCACTGCTGACGGCCCTGGGCGGACATACACCGGTACACCGGCTTCTCTATGACTATCTGCCGGGTTTCGGGATGGCGCGCGTACCGGCGCGGGCGCTTTCATTATTCGGTCTTGCGGCCGCGCCGTTGGCGGCCTATGGGATGGACGCCCTACGGCGGCGCAGCAGTGTTCCGTGGGTAGCCTGCACCGCCGCCGCACTGGCCGGGTTGGCGGCGGTCCTCCTACTGGCCGAGTGGACCGGCGCGCGATCTCCGGTGACGCCGAAGCCGGTGTGGACGATGGCCATGGCCGGAATCGCGGCGGCGCTGCTGGCGGCATGGCGGATGCGCGCCATACCCTGGAAAGCTGTGGCGGTTGCGCTGCCGGCCCTGGCCGTGTGGGAGATCAGCGCCGTGACGAACACGGAGTTGATCAGCCGCCATGATCCGAACCGGCCAGGATTGCTGGACCAATTGGATAAGCACGAAGACATCGCCGCGTACCTGCGCGCACAACCGCAACCATTCCTTCTGGAAGTCCAACCGGAGGACATCACTTACAATTTCGGAGACTGGCACAACCTGCCAATGCTGGGCGGCTTTGCGGCAGGAGTGACCAACAACCTGTTTGCGATGGAGCGCCACCGGCCGCACATCCACGATATGTTGGGCATCCGCTACTACGTGGCGCGTACGCCGCCGCGGCCGGATCTCGAGTTGGCCATGGAGTCGGCAACCGGCATCCGGGTGTACCGCAATCCGGCGGCGCTGCCCCGCGCCTGGGCGGTCCACCGGACGACGCAGCAACCGGGCCTGGACGCGATTAATGGCAGAATGGCGGACGCTGGCTTCCGGCCACGCGAAGAGGCATTGCTCTTGGCGCCCCCTCCCCCATTGGAGACCTGCACGACGCCGGATACGGTAACGCAACAGCACACGCCGGACCCGAACACGGTCCAAATCGATGTACAGATGGGATGCCGGGGCATGGTGATTTTGTCTGACACCTATTTTCCTGGCTGGAAGGCCTATATCGACGGCCGGGAGAGTACGATTTGGATTGTCAACGGAGCATTTCGCGGCGTGGTGGCGGAAGCGGGATCGCACCGGATTCTCTACCGATATTTCCCGGCGTCGGCGCGTTGGGGATTGGCCGGACTGGCGGCGGGAATCGGCTTTGTGACGTGGACGGGATGGAAAACGAGAAAACGGCGGAAGCTCTGAGCCAACCGGCAAGCATGATTGCGCCTATATAGGCAAGAAAGGGACGAAGCAATGTGGAAGCGCATCATGCTGATTGGCGGCCTGGGAATCGCCACAGTTATCGGAGGCGGGTTCGGATACCTGAGCCTTCGCTCCCCCAACTATCTGCCGGCAGAGGCGATCCAGGTACGAATGAGTCCGGAGACGATCCGGCGCGGCGAATACATTTTTACCGTGCTGGCCGATTGCGACGGATGCCATTCCCAGCGGGATAGCACGAAATTTACGGCTCCCGCGGTTGCGCGCGGCAGGGGTCGAGGTTGGCAGATGCCGAAGGAGTTGGGACTGCCGGGCGACATTGTGGCCCCGAATATTACACCGGACGTAGAGACGGGCATCGGGGCGTGGACCGACGGGGAAAAGATACGGGCAATCCGCGAAGGCGTGAACCGGGAGGGGCGTCCGCTCTTTCCCATGATGCCCTACCAGAGCTTTGCCAAGATGAGCGATGACGACGTGCAGGCGTTGGTGGCCTACATGAACACGCTGCCGGCCATCCGCAATCCTTTGCCCGCGTCGAAGATCGATTTTCCGGTGAACTACCTGATCACCAGCGCGCCAGCGCCCGCGCGGCGAGTGGGCAACGTGGATCAGTCCGACAAACTGGCGTGGGGCAAATACCTGGTGACGATGGCCGGGTGCGGCGGGTGCCACACGCCGATGGAACGAGGGCAACCCATTCCCGGCAAGAGCTTTGCCGGCGGAGAACCGTTCCGGCTGGGCCGCTATATGGCCGTGAGCGCAAACATTACGCCGGACCCAGATACGGGCATCGGCAAGATGACCGAAGATGAATTTGTCGAACGTTTCCACCAATACGAGAAATATCTCCAAGAGGGCACACCGGGCGTATCGCCGGAGAACTTCACGCTGATGCCCTGGCTATCGTTCGCGCGGATACCGACCGAAGATCTACGCGCCATCTACGCCTATCTGCGGACGCTGCCCGCCGTCAACCACTCGGTGGAAACCCGTCCGCTATTGACGAAGTAGGCGAATCAGGGCCGCTTGCCGTACTGCTCGTACAACTTTGTATGCCGCGTCTCCAGGCTGACGGGGCGGCCCTGGATCCACATCTGCTTCACCTGGCTGCGCGCCTCCAAGGGGTCTCCATTGGTGAGTATCAGGTCTGCCCACTTACCCTTTTCGATGGAGCCGATGCGATCCGCCACGCCCCAGATGCGCGCGGCATTGATGGTGACGGCTTTCAAGGCCTCTTCGTAGGGCAGACCGAAGCCGACCGCGTTTGCGGCCTGAAACGGGAGGTTCCGGGCAAACTGGACGCTAAAACTGCCGAAGGCGAACGTTACCCCCGCTTTATGCAGTTCTCCGGGGAGCGTGAAGGGCGAGTCATAGGGCGAGTCCTCTTCGAGCGGGAGGTCCAGCGTTTCGCCGAGGATGACGGGAACTTTTTGCGCGGCGATGTCCTTAACTGACTGCCCCGCTTCGCGGACGCCAGCGAGGACAATCTTCACGTTCTCCCGCGCCGCGAAGGCCAAGGCGTCCCGCACGGCGGGTTCACGAGCGGCGAAGATCATGAGCGATTGGCGGCCCTCCAGAACAGGAAGGATGGCCTCCAGGCGGCGGTCCACGGCGAAAGCCATGCCTCCAGCCGCTTTGCGTTTCTGATAGGCACGCGCCTGTTCAAAGAACGTGGAAATGAGCTTGACGCGCTCGTCGTAGCGGCGCTTGGTCTCCGCGAAGGTGCGGCGGCCGGCGCCGAAAGCCGGCGTGTACGTTGTGGCGGCAAGAGTTGGCATGCGCATCTGCATGGCTACGTTCTTTTCAATAGCCATCTCCTCCCAGGTCCACCCGTCCAGATGCACCAGAGCGGCCTGGCCGCCGATGATGCCGCCGCCGGGAAAGAGCAGCGACGAGGTGATTCCGCTGGCCCTGGTGACAGGGATGTGATCACTCGAAGGATTGACCGCGACGATGGCGCGGATCTGCGGATTGAAGTCGCCCAGTTCCACGATATCGACGGACTCGCGGACGGACCCGACCTCCGACATGCCGACATTGCTGGCCGAATCAATGAGGCCGGGATAGACATGAAGGCCCTTGCCGTCGATGACCCGCGCTCCCCGCGGCACGGCCGCTTTCGGCCCGAAATCGGCAATCTTTCCGCCGGTGACGACCAGCGTGGCATTGGGGATGCTGGCTGCGGTGACGGGATGAATGGTCACATTGCGGAGCACGAAGCTGTCGTCGGCGGCAAAGACCGCGAGGGAGAAGAGGAGCGGCAGACTTTTCATTGCGGTCTCCGGGCGGGGACGGGCTTTTGCTTCTCATGCAGAGTCTTTCTCCGTTCGGCCTTGCCGGCGCGTTCGCTCATGTCCTGATCGCGATCAAAGTAGAGTTGGCCGTCGATGAAGACTCTTTGGACCTTGGCGTAGTTGGAGAGCGGGTGCTTGTCGTAGATGACGAGGTCGGCGTCCTTGCCGGGCTCGATGGAGCCGACACGATCATCGATGGCCAGTTGTTTAGCGGGGTTGATAGTGATGAGAGCCAGGGCTTCCTCGTCACTGAGCCCGCCGTAGCGCACTGTTTTGGCCGCTTCCTGGTTCAGGTGGCGCATCAGTTCGCTGCTGTCGGAGTTGAGCGAGACCAGCACGCCTCTCCTGTGCATGAGGGCGGCGTTGTACGGAATAGCGTCGAAGGCCTCCATTTTGTAGCTCCACCAATCGCTGAAGGTGGACGCTCCCGCGCCATGCTCCTTGATTTCCTTGGCTACTTTGTAGCCTTCCAGCACGTGTTGGAGAGTACGAACCTTAAAGCCGAAGTCGTCGGCCACCCGGAGGAGCATGAGAATCTCGTCGGCACGATAGCAGTGCGCATGGACAAAACGCTTGCCTTCGAGGACTTCGACAAGAGGTTCCAGACGGAGGTCACGGCGAGGCGGGATACGCCGTTCGCCCCTGGCCGCGCCGAGATTGTAATCGTCCCACGCCGCCTTGTAGGCCTTGGCTTCGGAGAATGCATCCCGGATGACGTCTTCGACTCCCATGCGGGTAGCGGGATAGCGGAGCTGCGCTCCCAGGCCGCCGCCGCGCCGCTTCGGGTTTTCTCCGAGCGCAAACTTGATGCCGGGAGCGGCGCCGGCCAGCAGGATCTCCGCCGCATTCTTTCCCCAGCGCATCTTGATGACAACATTCTTGCCGCCGATGGCGTTGGCGCTGCCATGGAGAATGTTGGCTGTGGTCACACCGCCGGCCAGGGCCCGGTAGATGCCGATGTCTTCGGGGTTCACCGTGTCTTCAATGCCGGTCATGGAGGAGACGGATACGGAGCCTTCGTTGACGGCTTCGGTGCCGATGTGGGAATGGCAATCGATAATACCGGGCATAACGAACTGGCCGGCGGCGTCAATGATGCGGGCCGCGGCCGGTGTGTTGACCGTGGGTCCGGCCTCCACGATTTTGCCGTCACGGATGAGGATGGCCCCATCGAAAGAGCCCCGGGTAACCGTAAGAATTTTGGCGTTGCGGATGACGAGAGTCTCCCCGGCGGCCGAGGCAACCCACGGTCCCGCGATAAGACCACCCAGGAATTGGCGGCGACGCATTATTCCGGCCTCCCTGCGGAAGGTTCCCATTTTCTGCCATCAATGAACACCATTTTCACAGCTGTTTTTTCGGCCAGCCAGTCGCCATCGGTTACGAAGAGATTGGCGATTTTGCCCGCTTCCAGGCTGCCCAGGCGGTCATGGAGACCGTACATGCGGGCAGCGTGGAGGGTCATGGCGCGTAAAGCGCCTTCGTTCGACAACCCCGCGTCGACGGCGCGGCGGACCGCTTTTCGTATATCGGCCGGACGTTCGATGCCTCCGGAGTAGAAGGCGAACGGAACGCCCGCTTTTTCGAGAGCGGAGGGACCGGAGGGAGCAAGTTCCCTGGTTTCGAGAGTACGAAGAGAGTCGACCGCTTCGGGATCGGCCTCGCGGTCCCGCTGCGGCCAGCGGAGGCTGACGAGCAGCGGCGCATTCGCGGCCTTGAGAATGCCGGCCGAACGCCAGGACTCTACGCCGCCATAGAGCAGATAAGGCACTTTCAACTCCTGGGCGAAATGAATCATGCGCTCCATCTCCACACGCCGGTTTGCGGGGAGGAGGATGCGCGGAGCCTCCAGGACGCCTTCCAGAGCGCGGTCATACGACGGGCGCGGCAGGCCGCGCGGATTTTCGGCGTACATCGCCTTGGCGAGCTTGTAGTGGCGCGCATCCAGATAAATTTGCCGGATGTAGGCGAACGAACCCATCAACGAGCCAGGAAACCCGGCTCCGCTGCTGCGGACCGCCGCCATGGTGAGATAGAGCCCGGCGGGGCCGCCAACCACCATATCGCCCACCCGGCCGCCGCCGAGGTTTAGCGCAGTCCCTTGCCCAGCAAAAATACCGGCGGAGGGGAAAACGACAGCGGTGGCATACCCGGCGTTGCGCGCCGCGATCAGGTTGGCGTCGTTGGGCTGCACGAGTTCCGAGGCCTTCAGCCAACTGGTGTTCGAGGGCCGCTCCTCCGGACCGCCTTCCTCCGGAAATTGCACGTTCGCGGGACCATCGTCCGGAGTGCGGCGGCGCCCGGCGCCGCCAGCCGCAGAGGGACGCGCGGCGGGCAGGCCCCAATGGCTGAGCGCGTCAATCAGTCCGGGGTAGACATGCAGCCCTTTGCCTTCGATGGTCCAGGCTCCGGCCGGAACAGGTAGGTTGGCGCCCACGGCCTCGATAAGGCCATTTCGTACGAGGAGCGTACCGCTGCCGACGGCGGGCCCGGAAACCGGGTGGATGGCAGCGTTGACAATCGCAAAATAGTCAGGCGAGCCGGACTGCCCGAAGGCCGCAGCACTCGCCGCCGCAAGAAGCAGTTGACGGCGTTTCATTACCGTTCATGGTAACAGCCGCGTTTTTTATGAGCTTACAGACCAACCGGCCTGGGAGGCTTCGGTGCGCAGGACGGTCAAGTCACGCTTCATCGCGGCCAAGACTTCGGCTTTGGGGATCGTGATTTTCGATGCCCCTTTCCCGGCTCCTCCCAGATCGTATTCGAAGTGCACCTGGACGGGACCCTGAAAACCGGCGGCCTTGGCCAACTTCAGATACTCGCGCGTTGGCACCATGCCTTCGCCGATAGGACACCACTCCACGCGCCATTTACCGTTGGCCCCGCGCTCCCAGCGGAAATCCTTGAGCGCAATGCCGCCGGTGTGGGGGAGAGCCAGACGGCTGGAATGCAGCCATCCACCCAGACCGCCTTCAATAGTGGCGTGGGCGATATCGAAGTTGTAGCTGACATAACGTTTGTCGATTTCGTGAATCAACATCCACAGGTCCCACTGCGAGGCTCCGACGCGGCCCGGGCCGGAGTGCGTGTGGTACATGGCGCAGAGGCCGAGTTCTTTGTTGAACGCCGCCAAGTCCTTCACGCGCGGCGCGAGTTCCTTCAACTGGTCCGGCAGGCTCGCGCCATCCCGGTATTTGTAGCCGTCCCAACGGTAATGCGTGACGCCCACGCTTTTGGCGGCGCGCAGGACAGGTTGGGCGTGCGGGGTGGTCATGTCGGCGATGTCGGTGGTGATCATCGCGAGCCGGGATCCGCCTGCGCGAATAGCCTCGGCCGCTTTAGGCAAGTCATCGGCCACCCTTTCAGGCGTTACGTGGCCGCCTTTGCGAACCGTGAGATCTACGCCGTCGAAGCCAACTTCTCTGGCCGCTTCGGCCATCTCGCGCAAAGGGAGGAATTGCAGGTGCTTGGAGAAGATGCAAAACTCCAGGCGCCCCGGCGAGGCAGCGGCCCGGGCTCCCGCTCCCAACGCGGCCGTCAAAAATCCACGCCGGTTCACTCCATTGCTTGTTACCATCCCTAACAAGCTCTCCCATTCGAACGCACTTCGCAACCATGCCGCGCCGCTCCATTGACTCTCTCCGCTTCGCCTGCCAGCCAGGCTGTACCCGCTGCTGCGATCAGGAAGGCTTTGTCTACCTGACAGAGGCGGATCTAGACAAAGCGGCGGCGTTTCTTGGGCTGTCCTCCGCCGCGTTTGAACAACGCTATGTCTACCGGACGCGCCACCAGCGGCGGCTCCGTAAACCGCGCGGACGGCAGTGCGGATTTCTGACCGAAACCGGGTGCTCGATCCATCCGGTAAAACCGACGCAGTGCCGGCTATTTCCGTTCTGGCCGCATTTGGTGGAGTCGCGCGAGGAGTGGAATCAGACGGCGGAGTGGTGTCCTGGCATCGGGCAGGGGGAATTGGTGCAGATTGGGGCCGCGTTGGAGCGGGCAGAAGAGATGAAGACGGCCTATCCCGGGTTTTTCTAGTTGGCGCAGGCGATGCGGGTCCGTTTGGCGATGTCAAAGCAGTCGCCGGCAGAGAGGAAGTAGTAGCCTTTGCCATCGGGGCCGGCGCCGTAGTTGGCGTCATAGATTGCCACCTTACTGACGCCGAGTACTTCGAGCCGGGCGCCGTGGACCACCACGGCGGTTCCCTCATCCAGGCCCAGGCCAAGAATTTCCGGCTTCAAAGCTATTACGGGCAACATATCGTTTTCCCGGTGACGGCGAATCAGATGCTGATCGATCGCCATGGGCGTCAAAAAACCGAACCCCTGTTCGTAGCCTTTCGCCATCATGATCGTGTTGCCTTCCCGCGCACCCCGGACCAGATAAGAAGCCTGGATGGAGGCGCCGGCCGAACTTCCCGCAATGACGCCGCCGCGCTGCAGCAAGGCTTCCAGTTCCCGGTGAGTCCGGGTGTTCAAATACGAATCCACCAGACGCCACTGGCGGCCGCCATCGAACCACACCCCCCTGGCCTTCCGGATGGATTGCACAAAAGCGTCCGTGTCGGCCGTCGCGCGGTCTCGCGTATGCAGAACGGATAGGTTTTGAAATCCGTACCGGCGGAGCGGATGGACCTCCAGAATCGCGTCCGGGTAGACATTGCGCTCGCCGGCGGTGGGAATAATCACAATCGGCGCGTCAACACCGCCCGCCAGCTTTGCAAAGCGATCCAATATTTCCGTGCCGACGTAGCCGCCGCCTACTGGAATCACATATCCGTTTTCCGGTCCGGATGCCGGGCTATGCAGCGCGGCATTCGTTTGGAGGAGCAGCAGAACCGACCAGAATGCGCCAGTCATGGGGGTGAAGCCAATCATAGCAACCGGCCGCCCCGCTATCCTGGTAGTTCCCGTGCCTTTTTCGAACCGCCTTGACTGGAAATTAGCCGCCAACCGGCTCTCCACCGTGCTGGAAACGCTCCGGCCCCGCCTGGATCTCACCGCCTCCAATCCGACCAAGGCGGGACTGCACTACTCCCCGATGTTGCTCGAAGCTCTTGCCAGCCCCGGCGGACTGGACTATAGCCCGGACCCACGAGGCCTGGCCCCCGCACGCGAAGCACTTGGGCTGGGGCCGCACACGCTGCTCTCCGCCTCTACTTCGGAAGCCTACGGCTGGCTGTTCAAACTGCTGTGCAATCCGGGAGACGCGATCCTGGTACCGCGGCCGTCGTATCCGCTGTTCGAGTTTCTGGCCAAGTTGGAGTCCGTGGAAGCCGTGCAATATTCGTTGCGGTATGCCGAGGGCTGGTGGTTGGATTTCGACTCGTTGGAACGGCAGATCCCACCCAACGCCAAGGCTATTCTCTTTGTACATCCGAATAATCCAACGGGCAGCTATCTGAAGCGCGGGGAGCTCGAACGGCTGGCCGCGCTGTGCGCCCGGCGGGATCTTACCTTGATCTCCGACGAGGTGTTTGCGGATTATCCGTTGATGGAGGACGCCTCGCGGGTTGCCACGCTGGGCGGCAACGGCCAGTGCCTGACATTTGTGCTGGGCGGACTTTCAAAGAGCGTGGGTTTGCCGCAGTTGAAAGCAGCATGGGTGACCGCGTCGGGACCGCAAGCGGCGGAGGCGGCGAGGGGACTGGAACTGATCGCCGACACTTACCTTTCCGTATCGACGCCAGTGCAATGCGCCTTGCCCGTGCTGCTGCGGGAAGGAGCGGCGGTACGAGCGCAGATACAGGCGCGAACGCGCACCAATTTGCAGACCCTGCAACAGTCCGGGCTACGTCCACTGCAAGTGGAGGGCGGATGGTACGCGGTGATTCCCACGCCGCGCACGCGCACCGAAGAAGATTGGGCGATCGCGCTCCTCACCGAGGAACAGATATTGACGCAACCGGGATACTTCTATGATTTCGAGTCCGACGGTTGGCTGGTCCTGAGCCTGTTGACGCCGGAAGCTGAGTTCGCCGCCGGCGTCCAGGCTATTGAACGCACGTTTACTGTTTGATGATCTGCCCGTCGGCCTTGCGGACTTCTCCCCAGCCGCCGTTCAAGCGGCCGCGTTCCCCGCGTCCATCGTTGCCGCCGAATGGATACTTTTTCGCAGCGGCCTCATTGACTTCGATTCCCCAGCCCGGCTTTTCATTGGCATAGAGATAGCCGTTCTTGATTTCCGGCACGCCGCTGAACACTTCGCGGGTTCGTTCGTTGAAGGGCGAATACTCCTGCACGCCGAAGTTGTAGCTGACCAGATCGAGTGCGACGTTGGCCGCATGGCCGATGGGCGAGACATCGCCGGGTCCATGCCAGGCCGTACGCACGCCGAAGTGTTCGCCCATGATGGCCATCTTCCGGCACGGCGTGAGGCCGCCGGCCTGGGAAACATGGACGCGGATGTAGTCGATCAACCGTTCGGCGATGAGCGGGGACCATTCGTGGGGAGAGTTGAAAAGTTCGCCCATGGCGATCGGCGTGGTGCAGGCTTGCCGGATGAGCCGGAACCACGCGATGTCTTCCGGAGAAAGCGGGTCTTCGAGGAAGAACAATCGGAATTTTTCGCAGTCCTTGGAGAACTGGAGCGCCTGAGTGGGCGTGATGCGTTCGTGGACGTCGTGGAGCAGTTCAATCTCTTCGGGCAACTCCTTGCGGCACACCTCAAACATGTTCAGCGCGCGGCGAATGTATGCCGCCGGTTCGAAGACCGGTTTGTTGTGCAGGGACGTTACTCGCGCCGCCGCACCGCCGGAGCCATATCCGGCCATGCCGGGTACGCCAACCTGCACGCGTACGTGGCGGAAGCCTTCGGCGATATATTTTTTGGCGCTTTCCACAACCTGCTTGGCGTCCTGCCCGGAGGCGTGGCCGTAGCAATCGGCCGCTTCCCGCACCTTGCCGCCCAGCAGTTGGTAAACAGGCATGCCCGCCATACGGCCCTTAATGTCCCAAAGCGCCTGGTCCACGCCGCTGATCCCATTGTTCAGCACCGGCCCGTTGCGCCAATAGCTGGAGTTGTACATCGCCTGCCAAAGGTCATCGATGCGATCCGCCCTTTGTCCGATGAGGAAAGGCTTCAGATAGCGCTCCACGGCGGCAACGACGAGGTCCGCGCGCTGCGTAAATGTGCCGCAGCCGTACCCGTACAGACCGTCCTGGTCCGTAACGACCTTGACGACTACCAAGCGGAGACCGGCCGGCGCCGTTGCAATTACCTGCACGTCCTTGATAAGCGGCGAACTCAAGCCGCGCATGGCTTTATCGGCCGATTGCTGCGCGTTCAAGTGCCGCTGCGACAACATTGTCGCGGGCAGTGCGCCCATGGCCATCTGCATCAATTTCCGGCGGTTCATTTCTTCTCCTCTACCATTCGCTTCAGCGTGTCCAGCTGTTTGTTGAGGTTCCGCTCACGCAGTCCCAGCAGCACAGCATATACCGCCAGCAGGCCCCACGCCACCGCCAGCCCATAAAACATGAAAGTGATATTGCGTTCGTCCATGGTAGTCCGTTCTAGTTCATCGCGTGGGCATAGCGCCGCACGGCATCAATTTCGCGTTGTACTTCTTCCTGCCGCAGGCGGATCAGGACGAACATGGCGCACAGCAGCAGCAGGGCCAGCGTGTTGACGTACAGCATGTTTTCCATGATCGGGTCGATCTTCTGCACGCCGCCCGTCCGGATGGAGAGCACAGGACCCGGGTGCTGCGTCCGCCACCATTCGATAGCTTTCCATGTGACGGCCACCGAGGCCGAGGCGAAGATGGAGAGAACCGCACTGTTTTTGGCCCGTTCGGTGGGATCGTCAATGGCGCTGCGCAACATCAGGTAGCCGAAGTAGACGAGCCAACAGATTAATGCCCATGTGAGCCGCGGATCCCACGCCCACCAGATGCCCCAACTGATACGTCCCCAAATCATCCCCGTGATGAGATTCACGGCGGCAAATGCCAAACCGGTTTCGGTGGCGGATACGGCAATGGCGTCGTACCGCTGATCCTTCTTGATGAGGTAAAGGACGCTAGTCACCATGGCCGTCAAATAACAGATCGCGGCCGTTAGGAAGGCCGGCAAATGGTAGTAGAAGATCCGATAAATCGGCCCCTGCTCCATTTCGTCCGGAACGCCGAACATGATGACGTAGAGGTTGCGAAGCAGCAATGGACCTGCCACCAGGCCAAGGCCGACAATCACTTTCGTACGCATAGTACTCCTATCTCACCAAAACCGTCTCGGCCAGGTAAACGGACAGTGTTGTGAACATGATATTGAATCCCACCAAAAGCCGCAGCCAGACAGAAAAATCAGAGGGCAACGGCTGTCCGGTGAGCAGGGTGTTCGTCAGCATCATGACGGACAGCAGCGCGGGAATCAGCATGGGATACAGAAGCATGGGCAACATCAGTTCCCGAAGGCGCAAGTTGACCGTCAAGGCGCTGAAAAACGTCCCCACACAGGCCATGGACCATGTGCCCAATGCCAGTACTCCCAACAACCCGCCCAAGCTTCTCCACCAGGTGATGTTGTAAAAGATCCCAAAGACCGGAAGGCAGAAACACTCGATGCCGTACAACAGTACGAACGAAGCCAGCGACTTGCCTAGAAACAATGAAGCCCCGGACGCCGGCGACGATACCAGGACATCGATGCAATCGTTGGGCAGTTCCCGGGCAAACGACCGATTCACAATCAGAGCGCCGGCAAAAGCAAATACCATCCACAATAGTCCCCCGCCGAATTCAGCAATCATGTCCGGCGAAGGGTCGAAGGCGAAGCTAAACAAAAGCAGAATGACGACGCTGAACGACATCGTGGAGTTGATCGCTTCCTTCGTACGGAACTCGCTGCGGAGGTCCTTCGTTGCAATCGCCCAAATATGATGGAGCATCGTCAAGCCGCGCTCCCGTAGGTGCGGTAGAGATAGCCGGGATCCGTCGCCATTTCGGCGGTCCGTTCCCCGAAATGGATCAATTTGCCCCGGTCAAGCAAGGCTACCTTGCTGGCCAGTTCCATGGCCTCGCGGATCTGGTGCGTGGAGAGGATAATGGTCCGTCCCTCGGCCCGTGCCTGCGCCAGAAGGGATTGCAGTAGCGCGATGGCCTTGTCGTCCAACGACGTGAACGGTTCGTCCAGCAGCAGAATACGCGGCCCGTGGAGGAAGGCGCGGGCCACGGCCAGCCGCTGCCGCATGCCGCGCGAATACTCGCGCACGGGCGCGTCCGCCACATGAGACAGATTCACGCGCTCAATCCAATCGGCCACCATGCGCGGGGTGACGGAATACAAGGCCCCGAAGGTACGTAGGTTCTCGCGCGCGGAGAGTTCGTCGTATAGGCCAATGGAGTGACCCAGCCAGCCGATGCGAGCCCGTGTCGCCGACGCGCGAACCTCGCCGCCTTCGATGCGTACCTCTCCTTTGGATACGCCGCTCAGGCCGCCCAGAATGCGCAGAAGCGTAGTCTTCCCCGCCCCATTACGGCCCAATAGCGCCAGACACTCTCCGGCCGGCAACTCAAACCGAACATCGCGCAGCGCCGGGTAGTCGCCAAAATATTTCCACACGCCCGCCGCGGCGACGGCAGGCGCACTCATTTCTTCGCCTCGCTCCGATAGAGCAGGACAAATCCACATGCCAGGATCGCGAACGTCAGCCCAAGGACCCAAGGCAGCTTGTCGTAGGGCCGCGCATTGATCTGCTCAATCTCCGGCCCACGGGGCGCGCCCTCTTCCCCGCCGCCAGGACCAGCCAGGTCTCCCGCTCCCGTAATTGTCAGGTCCAGATTTTGCGTTTCGACTTTAAAGATACTGGCCTGTGTGGTGGGCTCCTTGCCTTCGTCCTTGATGCCTCCGCCCTTCAATTCCACGCCATTTGGAACGGCGATCATTGTTTGCAGGGCAGGGATCAGCAACTTGGCCTGATACTTTTGCGGACTGGAGTAGGCCAGTGTGTAGGCAAGGTCGATACGCGTTTCACCGGGCTTGATGGGAAAGTCCAGTTTCATTTCCCGCGGCGCTTTGCCCTTGTCCGCAACCCGGCGAACAGGCATGCCCTGCGGTGCGGTGGCATTGACCTCGACCTGCCCCAAAGGCTCATTCGCCACCTGAAACTTGAGAGTGCCGTTCTGCGCGTCGTTCCAGGTGAGGCGGCCTTCATTCGCAAAGAAATAAGATTCGCGCACGGAAAGCTGATCGCCCTTGGGTTCGAGCAGCACCATGTGGTTGGTGACCTTCACATCTGCGCTCATTTTCGCCGTCGTGTTGAAGACTGCTAATGCAATGCCGGTCATCGGCGTCCCGGGACGCAACATGTGGTTGTACGTCACGCCCTCATAGGCTGTCTGAATGAAGCCCATGCCTTGGAACGGCTTGTCAATCTTCCAGGCTCCGTCCGCACCGGACTTCACGCTATCCAGCGGCTCCGGGCCGGCTTGCGAAAATTGATACAACGTAACTGTCGCGCCAGATTGGGGCTTGCCGGTCGTCTCATTGGTCACCTTGCCGTCCACCGCCGCCAGAATGGGCAGCGCGGCCAGCAAAAACAGTCCTAGCGCGGCCTTCATGCCTCCGCCTCCATAGACTTTCCGCACTCTCCACAAAACTTTAATTTGGACGGGAACTTTGCGCCGCAATGCGGGCACACCAAACCCGCGCTCTTCTCCACTTTCACCTGTTTAGAAGCTGCTGGCGGCTTGCCGGCGGGGGCCGCCTCGTCCATCTGCTGCAACACGCGAGCCAGTTCCTTTTGCAGTTCCAGCTTTGCCGCCTGGTAGTCTTCGTCAGATAGCTTGCCGACGCGGTACTCGAATTGCAGATCCCGAAGCCCTTCGTATATCCGTGCTTTGGCTTCTTCCAGCGGGCGGATGGGCGTTTCGGATTCAGCCGGCGGCAACTGTTTTTCGCCGATCCATAAAGTGATGAGTAAGGCGCAGATGACAATCAGCGCCGCCAGGGCAATAATCATTCGTCGAAGCGAGCAAGCTCCCTTTCCGCGGCGTCTTTATACTTCGCGACATCGCC
Source organism: Bryobacteraceae bacterium (assembly GCA_035714175.1). Taxonomy (GTDB): domain Bacteria; phylum Acidobacteriota; class Terriglobia; order Bryobacterales; family Bryobacteraceae. The sequence continues at coordinate 18,980 of DASTML010000090.1, forward strand.
CTCATTCAGAACAGGCCCGGGCTGAGCCTTTTTCCGATTCCTACGAATGAACATGGCGATGAAAGCCAAACCTCCCAGCGCAACCAGAGGCGGAGTCAACCATGCCATCCAGCCGAAACCCTCGGCAGGCGGCGCGGCCAGAGCCTTCTTCCCTTCGCGTTTCACGAAATCGGCAACGATAGCTTCATCGCTTTCGCCCGCGTGGTGCATCTGGGAGATCTTGGCCCGTGCGGGACTGGAGTAATGACAACCCAGCATCTGGCAGGTGGCCACCGTATTTTTGCAGCTTCCGCACAGGCACGCCAAGCGGTCGCCCACCCGGCGGACTTCCGGCGGAACCATATCGCCGGTTTGCGCAATGCACAGTCCTGCCATCAGCAGCAGGACGAAGCTATTTCGCCACTTTTTCATGTTTTCCCGCCATGCCCAACACTTCCGTGCGGGCATACGCCATTTTCACCTTGCTCGGAATCATACAAATCAGCGTGCCAAAGAGAAGCACCCAGTAGCCGGCCCAGATCCACGTTACCAGTGGGAACACGTACGCCTGAATGATCGGCTTCTGCGCTTCGTTGGAGAGCGCCGCAAAGTTGACATACAGGTCCTCGTTCAAACGCCGCCGGATATCGACTGCGCCAACCGGCTGCTGGCTCTGTGAATAGATCCGCCGCGCCGGGCGCAGCGTGGCGTACGGCTTTCCGTCCACGGTCGCTTCAATCGTCGCGTCCTGCCACACGTAGTTATCCGTCTGGCCGGAGTTCACGCCCGTCACTTTCAAATCGTAGCGGCCTATGGAGAATGACTTACCCTGCTCCACTTCTACCGTAGTGTCCTTGTTGAACGCCGCGCCGGCGAAGCCGATAAACATGACCACGATTCCCATGTGGACCAGATAACCGCCATAGCGGCGCGTGTTCCGATGGGTCAACTCCACCATGCCCTGCACGATGCTCACGGCTTCTTTCTTGGCAATCGCCGAAGCTCCTTTCCAGAACTCGGACGTAATAGTCCAAGCCACAAAGAAGCAGAGGCCGAACGTCATCAGCGCATAGAGGTGGTGAATACCGGCGATAGCCAGACCGCCCATCACCGCCAACATGCCGATAAACGGCCACTGGAAATTCCGGACTAGTCCCTGCGCCGAAGCACGTCTCCAGGCGAGCAAGGGTCCGACGCCCGTCAGGAAGAGCAAGAATAGACCGATGGGAATGTTGATCCTGTTAAACCAGGGCGCGTCAACGGAAACCTTTTCGCCGGTAACGGCTTCGCTAATCACCGGGAAGAGCGTACCCCACAAGGTGGCGAAACAGGAGGCGAGTAGAATGAGGTTGTTGAACAGGAAGCTCGACTCGCGGGAGACAACGCTCTCCAGTTCCGCTTCGGATTTCAGATAGTCCAGGCGGCCGAGAATGAGATAGATCGTGAATGCAATTCCGAGCGTCAGGAACACCAGGAAGTAGTTCCCGATATTTGAGGTGGCAAAAGCGTGAACGGAAGCGACGATACCGCTGCGCGTCATGAACGTCCCGAAAATGCAAAGGAAGAATGTGGCAGCCACCAGCACCATATTCCACACCTTCATCATGCCTTTCTTCTCCTGCATCATCACCGAGTGCAGAAAGGCCGTCGAGGTCAGCCACGGTAGGAAGCTCACATTTTCCACCGGATCCCACACCCAGTAGCCGCCCCAACCCAGCACGGCATACGACCAGCCCGCGCCCAGCAGAATGCCCGTTGACTGGAAGAACCAGGTCACCAACGCCCACCGGCGGGTAGTAAAGATCCATTGTTCACCGGGCTGCCGGGTGATTAGCGAACCGAGCGCGAAAGCAAAGGGAACCAGGAATCCCACATACCCGAGGTAGAGAATCGGCGGGTGAATCAGCATTGTCCAGTACTGCAACAGCGGATTCAGTCCATTTCCGTCCTGCACTTCAATAATGTTCCGACCCTGCGCCAGCATCTGGAAAGGCGACGCGGGGAAAGCATTCAAGGTGAGGAAGAAAACCTGTGTGGTCATCAGTGTGGCCACAACATAAGGCATCATCGCCCGGTGCTTGCGGCGATTCTGGAGGACAACGATGAACGAGTACCAAGAAAGCAGGAAATTCCACAGCAATAGTGAACCCTCCTGGCCGCCCCACCAGGAAGAGATCTTGTAATACCAGGGCATGTCCCGATTGGAGTGGGCGGCGACATAGGCGAAACGGAAATCGCTGGTGACTAGCGCATAAACCAAAATGCCGGTAGCCAGCATGATCAACGCCCAAACGGCAATGACCGCGCGCTCGCCGCTGGCAATTAGAAACGGTTTCTTTTTCCAGGCGCCGGTCAGCGACGCGACGATGGAATAGATGCCAAGGCAAAATGCGAGTAGGATCGCTAACGCGCCTATGTTCTCCATGAACCTATGCTCCTCACTTCGGCCCTTGCGAGCCGCGGCGAACTACGACTTCTTTTCGTAAGAGGCCGCGTTGCCCTTATAGTTCTGGCCGGGCTTGGCTTCGTACTTCGACGCGCACTTGGCGGCGATCTTCGTCGCATGAAACACCCCGTCGCCCATGCGGCCATCGATCAATGCCTGCGACCCGTCCTTGAAAGTGTCCGGCAACGGCTCATTCCCCGCATACGAGATCTTCATCTTCCAGTCGCCTTCCACCAGGACAAAATCCACCTGATTGCCGGAACGCTTAATCGATCCCGCTTCCACGATGCCGCCCACGCGAAGTTTCTTCGCCTTTTCCGCGGCCGTCAGCTTCTCCACCTCAGGAATGGTCTTAAAATAGGAGGCTGAGTCGGTCGTCCCCCCAATCGCCAACCACGCAAGAGTTCCGATCACCAGAGTGATCACCATGCCGAACTTCATCGTGCGGTTCATTCCATTACCTCTCGACCATCAGTATATACCTGAACACGCCTACTTACATGCCGCTGCCGCCTTCCAACCCCGCATCCATGGTCCGGCAATATTCGCTGCGCCGCAGGCTGCGGCTGCTCTTACCTCCAGCGCCAATTTGGCACAACCCGCTGGAAACACAGGTAGATGCGCCATTAGGACGTTGGAACCTTTACATCGGCTCGGCCGGATCCCATGCTCCCGGCTACGTCAATCTCGATCTTTTCGCCCTGCGGGGCGTGGATGTCGCCGCCAACGCGGAGTTGCTTCCCTTCCCGGACGGCCTATTCACTCGCGTGGAATGTGATGCGGTTCTGGAACACGCCGAGTTTCCGGAGCGCATCGTCCGTGAAATCGAGCGCGTGCTAGCCCCGGGCGGCCACGCCCACCTGGTGGTTCCTTTTTGCCATCCCTACCATGCCTATCCGGCCGACTACCGACGGTATACGCCCGATGGGCTGCGTCAATTGGCCGGCTCCTTGCAGGTGGTTGCCGAAGGCTGGCGAACAGGCCCTACCGCGACGCTCCTGGTCACGCTGCTGGAATATGCCAAGCTTTGGATGCCGTCGCGGCTACTACGTGGGGCCATGCACTTCACGTTGGGGTGGCTATTGTTCCCCTTCCGCTACCTGGATATCTGGCTGCTGCGGTCGCCGCGGTCGCAAGTACTCGGCAATCACTGTTACGTCTGGCTCCGCAAATTGTGATAAATCCTGGCGGTGAAATACGCCGTTAAAGGCATGTACGTTGCACAATTGCCCGAGACACAAGTATCCAAAGAACGGGTCCAGGCACTAGGCTGGGTCCTGCTTGCGGCTGGGGGGTTCCTAACCGTGGTGATGGGAACGCTCACGGTGGGGCTTGCCTGGTTATTGTTCGTCCCCCAAGGGCCAAGCCCGGACTTCCGGTTCACCGGTACGGCCGCCCAAGGCCTAGGCATCCTTGCCTTTTTCGCCTTTCTTCTCTCCTTCGGGATTGCCAGCATCGTGGCGGGAATCGGCCAGATTCGAACGGGACAACGGAACCAGCGGTTCCTCGGTTTCGCGTTCCTTGTCTTTGCCGTTTTCGTGATCGCCGGCAAGATGGCGCAGTTCTACAACAACTAAAGCGGATGTGATGTTTTCCCCCTATTGCTACACTCATGGCAATGGGGACATCCTCTGTTTCCGCAACCCGCAACCTCGACGCGTTAGCCGCTTCCCGCGGCGTAAAAGAAGCGTTGCAGCAGTTGTCACGGGATAAACAGTGGATCAACGAAAAACATCTGGAACTGTGCCGCATCCCTTCCCCCACCTTCCAGGAGCAGCGGCGCGCCGAGTGGATGCTGGCCGCATTCCGGCAGTTGGGATGCGACGCGAAGGTGGATCAGGCGGGCAATGTCGTTGCGTTCCTGCAGCCCGCCCCACCGCCGCCCTACATCGCGGTGACCGCGCATCTCGACACGGTATTGGCCCCCCGCTCCACGGAGGAAGTGAGAACGGAACCGGATGGCGCGTTCGTCGGCCCAGGCGTCAGCGACAATGGAGCCGGACTGGCCGCGTTGCTGGCGATCGTCCGCGCACTGAAAGCAGCCCCGCCGCTTAGCGGGTGCACGGCATCTCCGGTCTTTATTGCGAACGTGGGAGAGGAGGGCGACGGCAACCTCTCCGGCATGCGACATCTTTGTACGCAATCGCCTCTGGCTTCGCGCATCCGTTCCTTTGTGGTTCTGGACGGTCCCGCTTTGGAACACATCACTACGGAGGCGCTCGCATGCCGCCGGTACGAGATCACCATTCAGGGGCCCGGGGGCCACAGTTGGATTGATTACGGCATCGCCAATCCGGTGCATGCCATAGCCCGCATGATCACAATTTTCGCCGAGAACCTGCCGCCGTCCAGTTCGCGGCTTTCGTTCAACTTCGGCATTATTGAGGGCGGAGTCAGCGTGAACGCCATCCCTCCGCTGGCGCGTACCCGTTTGGACGTCCGTTCGGTCGATGAAGCGCTGCTCGAACGCATGGCCGTAATTCTGGACGCGGCTTTGACGCGTGCTTGCGAGTGGGAGAACGAAAAATCGCCGCTGGCTAAGGTGGCGGGCAAGATCCGTGAGGCGGGTTCCCGCCCGGGAGGCCGGCTGCCGAAAGATGCGCCGCTCTTGGCGTCGCTCCGGATGGTGGATGCCTATCTGGGGATCCGGTCCAGCACCGATTGCGCGTCAACGGATGCCAACATTCCGCTCAACCTCCACATCCCGGCGCTCTCGATTGGGGCGGGCGGATCGGGAGGCGGCGCTCATACGACGGCCGAGTGGTTTAAACCCGAGGGCCGCGATCTTGGCCTGAAACGCCTGTTGCTCCTGTTGGCGCTCTTGCTGGGAGAGTAGCGGTGGCGGCAGTTCTGGCGTTGGCGTTCGTTTCTCTGATTTGGGGCGCAACGTTCGTCCTGGTCAAGCGGGCGCTTGCCGACGTGACGCCGGCGCTCTATCTGGCGCTGCGGTTTTCGCTGGCCGCGACCGTGTTGCTTTTGGTGTTTTATGGCAGAATGCGTCGGGGCATCTCTCGGAGGGACCTGCTGGCTGGATTCGGGACCGGGACATTCCTGATGCTGGGCTACATTCTGCAAACCGCCGGTTTACAGACGACAACGCCCTCAAAAAGTGCGTTTTTAACGGGTTTGTATATCGTGTTGGTACCTTTCGTGAATTCGCTCGTCTATCGCAATAGACCCCGGTTTCTGGAAATGGCCGGGGTGATCATCGCCGGTCTGGGGATGGGTTTGTTGTCCATGCAAGGGGAATCATTGTCGATTGCGCGGGGAGATCTGTTGACCATCGGATGCGCTGTGGCCTTTGCCGTTCACATCGTACTGTTGGGGCACTGGGCTCCCAGAGTTGGCTTTGCCTCGCTAAGCGTTCTTCAGATTGCCTCCGCAGCGGTGGTGGCGGGTTTGGCCGCACCGGTCGTAGAAACGCCGGCCATCCGTTGGTCCACGGCCGTCCTGGGCGCCATTCTTATTGGCGGCGTTTTCGCAACGGCCCTGGCATTTGTGCTGCAAACATGGGCCCAGCAGCGGATGACGGCGACTCGTGCAGCGGTAATTTTCAGTCTGGAACCCGTCTTTGCCTGGATCTTTTCCTGGTTATGGGAAGGGGAAATCCTGACAGCGAGAGCCGCTATTGGTGCTGCGTTGATTCTGGCAGGCATCTTGCTTGTGGAATTGAAACCGGCCCCAGCCGCGGCACATCCATAACTGTAGTTAGCTCGTAGCAGAAGTAAAAAGTAGAATAGGATGCAAGGAAACAGCAGGAAGGTATCCATGCGCTGGTATCACAATCTCAAACAACAGAAATTGCTTTCTCTCAGTCTTCTGGTGTTCACCCTTTCGGTGGGCATCCTGATTGGTACCCTCGTCAGCGGCAGCGTCAGCGCCGCCAAGGGCCAAGCGGCAGCGCCCGACGCCACCCCGCTCACCATCCCCCCGGCAACGGCCAGTCCTAATGAATTCACCAAGCTCGCCAAGCAGGTAGAACCGGCCGTCGTCAACATCACCGCAGAAGTAACCGCCAAAGCCCCCACCGCGCGGCGCCGTACTGTACAACCGGAAGAGGACGAAGAGGGCGGCGACGAAATGGAAATGTTCCGCCGCTTCTTCGGTCGCCAGGGCCAGGGCGCCCCCAATGCCCGGCCTCGCCCCCGCGAGGCAACGGGTTCCGGCTTCATCGTTGACAAGGCCGGATATATCGTCACGAACTTCCACGTCGTTGAAAAAGCTGACTCTATCAAGGTGAAGCTCTCCGGCGACGACAGGGATTATAAGGCCAAGGTCATCGGTACCGATTGGGAGAGCGACATCGCCGTTATCCACATCGATGCCGGCCATCCGCTTCCTGCTCTGAAAATTGGCAACTCTGACGCCGTGCAAGTGGGCGACTGGAGCGTTGCGATCGGCTCACCGTTCGGCCTTGCCGCAACGGTTACGGCCGGCATTATCAGCGCCACCGGCCGCGATCTTCCTAGCGCCGAACAGTTCCAGCGCTTCATCCAGACCGACGCTGCCATCAACCCCGGCAACTCCGGCGGACCTCTGGTGAATATTCACGGCGAGGTGATTGGCGTCAACACCGCCATTGCCACCCAGTCCGGCGGCTATCAGGGCATCGGCTTCGCCCTGCCGGCCAACCAGATGGTGAAGGTATACAACAGCATCATTCAATATGGCCGGGCGAAACGCGGATCCATCGGCATCTCCTGGAACAAGTACGAAAAACCAGAAGTGCTCAAAGCCGCTGGCGTCACCAACGGCGTGCTGGTCACAGCGGTTACGCCGAAAGCGCCAGCCGACAAGGCAGGACTTCGCGCCGAAGACATCATCATTGCGATCAATGGCAAATCCATCAAAAATGGCGATGAACTCGTGGGCGTTGTCGCCGAAACGCCAGTAGACTCCAGCCTAAAAATCACCGTGGACCGCAGCGGCAAACGCATGGACTTTACCGTTGTTGTCCAGGATCGCAACGAAGTCTTTAAAGACGACGAACGCTTCGCGCGCCACCGGGAAGAGGTGGAAATCCCGACCAAAACGGAAGGAACTCCCGCGAAGTTCGGCATCTCCATTCGCGCCATGACGCCGCAGGAAAAGGAACCCCTGAAACTCGGCGATGAACGCGGCGTGTTTGTCACCCGTGTTGAGGAAGGATCTTTCGCGGCGGAGATCGGCATTCAGGAACGGGACGTCATTATCAGCGTGAACCGCCAACCGGTTACCTCGCTAGACGATCTGCGCCGAGTGCAATCCACATTAAAGCCTGGGGACGCCGTTGCATTCCGCGTAGCGCGTGCCGCCCCGGCCGCGCCGAACCGGAAAGGCGGCGAGCCTATCTTCCAAACCTTTTTCGCAGCAGGCACGCTGCCCGATAAAGAATAGCGGAAGGACGTAAAATAGGAGTGGATAGGGGGCGGATCTGATCCGCCCCTCATTTTTTGTCTCATGCGAATTCTGGCGTTTCTCCTGCTGTTTCTTTTCGCGTCCGGACTGGACGCTCTGGCGGCGCAGGAGCGCCAACAGGCGATCGACAACACCCGCCGCGCGATCGAAGCCGAATGTAAGCAATGGGCAGGCGGCAACTGGGATGCGTGGTTCGCTGCGCTGAAACCGTATCGGGACGATCTCCACAAAACAGTCTTGGCCGCGCTGCACGCGCCTCGGTCCTCGAGCAAGGATCCGGCCAAGAAATTCAATCTTGTCGTCTCACCGAGGGATCCCGGCCAAGCGGTTCACGCCAACTCCCTCATTCCTATCGCCGCGCCAGGCGCAAGCTTAGAACAGTATCTGGCAGAGGATCGCAGCAAGCCAACTGCGGTGAAGTTGACGGCCTGGCTTAAAAAGCTTGGCATCGATCTGATCCTTGTTCCGATTCCCACTAAGGGCGATGTCTATCCCGAACTATTCGTCAGCGACGCGACGCTGGCGCCGCGTTCGCGGATTGCAAGCCCACAGGTACGTCGAAAAATTATCAGCCATCTGGACGCCGGCGTAGAGATTCTCGATGTTCTTCCCGCCTTACTCAAACTACGTGACTCGTCTCCGCATAACCTTTACATGGCGATCGACAAGCATTGGAACGAACATCCGCAACGGGTCGTCGCAGAATTGATCGCGGCCCGCTTGTCCCGTTATGAGTGGGTGAAATCCGCGCAGACGGCCCCCGCCTTGTACAAGCAGGTTCAAAAACCATACTTCGAGTGGTTCTCTTTTCAAGAGTTTCTGCCCCCCGCGCCGCGCCGGGAGACCGGGATGTGGGAGGTAACGCCCGTGGCGCCAGGGACGCCGCCCGTTTTATCGGCAGATTCCCCGGTACTCATTACCGGCGACAGTTTTGTCTCCTATGGACACAGTGTGGAGGCAGGCTTGGTGGGACACGTCGCACGAATGCTGAACATGCCGGTCAGTCACTCGCAGATTCCCGGTAATATTGTGCAGACCTTTCAAGACATGTTTCGCAACCCCAGCTTGCTCAGGGGGAAGCGCGTCGTCATTTGGATTATGAACTACGAGCCGTTCGCCGGCAGCCACCTTTTCCCGCAAACATTCAAGACGCCGGCGAATTAAACGGGGTTTTTGATGGCGCTGGGCAGCTCGGGCCAATCGAACAGGCAGACAACCGCATAGTTGACTACCCAAACCACCACCTTGACGTCTTTGAGAACGTCCGGGTAGCGGAGCAGTTCCCGGACCGGTTGTACCGTGGATCCAGGAATGGGCCGCATTGCAACCGGCAGGTTCAGGGTGGCCGCTAACTGTGCGCCGATCTGGCCGGAATAACTATCTCCAATCACCAACACCGGCGCGGTGGGATAGTTCGTGTAAGGCTGCCCGAATGGAGGACGGTCTTTCAATAGGGTTACTTTCACCGTATCAGGATGTAAACTGCCCGCCACCTCCGCCCGCTCCTTCTCGCTGAGCAATGCAAGAAAGGAATGATGCTCGGCCAGGGGGACAGTCTGTGTCAAGTAGAGCCGGGGGGCCGCCTCTGCCTCCCGCACAAACGTGTACCGACGCAACCGGCTGGCCAACTCCCCCACGCAGACGTTTCGCCCGGCCGGACTCCAATGATTATCCGCCGGAAGAAATAGAGGGCTGGGGGTGCTGTCCTTGCTGCGCAACATGGCGGGAAGCAGATCGGCCACTTCCACATCTTTGCGCAACAGTTCGAGCAGGGCGGCACGCAGGTGCGGCGCTGCGAGCCCGTCCTTCGGCATGACGCCAGGAAGGATGCGGTCCATATAGACGTCGGGCATCTTGGGCGCTGGAACGAACAGCAAATCGATGCCCTTCCGCTCGAGCCATCGCGCTACGGATTGGACCGCCGCAAAGGAGGGCAAGGAGGCCGCCCAACGGAGACCGTCCTCAGCGTCCGGCGCGTTGTAATCTTTCGAGAATATTTCGCTGAAAAGCGGCGGCTTGCCTTCGGCGCGAATCAGGTATTGTTTGACCGTCGGATTGGCCGGATCGATCCGCGGGCGATTCGCGCGCTCGGAATCCATGCGAGCCCGTAACTCTCTACGGAACGGCCCCAGCCGCGCATACCATTTGTTGTAATCTCCCCCGCCAGCCGAATCCCGCTCCGCCTCCAGAGCCCTGATCGAAGCAGCAATAGCGGTCTTACGGTTCTCCTGACCGCTGGTCTGCGCGCTTAGGCCTCCCACGGTGAGCAATGCACCGAAATCCCGTCGCCTCACGGCAATTCTCGCTGGACAAAATACGGCGTCAAATCAAAATCCTCCGTGTCATCGGACCTCTGCATACTTTGTATCCCGGCCGGCGCCTCACTGAACTTCACGAGTTGCAGACGAACCTTCTCCCCAACAGCGTGTTTCCCGCCGCGCAACAGTTTGCGCTTCTCCATGGCATGAAATACCACAATCGCATTCTCCGTGCCGTAGACACCGGACTCCACGCGGTCCACTTTCACTTTGGCGTACAGCAATCCATCCTCATACGGCGCGGAGCCAGGGTCCATCGGCTTGGATAGGAAGAGAATCGTTGCCTGAACGACCAGACCCGCGGCAACCGTTTGAACCGGCCGCGCGGAGGCGGGCGGAACAACGAGCGCGGGGGATTCGGCGGCTGCGGGCGCTCGCGCCGATTCGGTCTTGGATACTGCCGGCGCCGGGCGCCGCACTTCGCCAATCGGCACAGGAACCCAATTTTCCAGGTAGAGATCCCGCTCGGCGAACTCGTAAACCAGCGTGCGCACCGAACCCATCCGTCCGTCGGCTGCCGCCCGCGGCAACTCGTGACGGACTGAGGCGCCAGCACCGTTCCGGGCCAGAATCCGCACAGGAGCGTTCAGGTGAAAGGCCAGTTGCTCTCCCAATCCCGCCTTTTCTCCCCAATCCAAGGACTGCGACGAATAAATATTCGTAAAACTGTCGCCCAGCAACAGAACCTCTGCCCCGTCATCGGCTGGCATATCCACGAGGCGTTGCACTTCCACCTGCTCCGGGGCGAACAACGTCTGTCCAGTGGGCAGTTGCAGCATCCCGGTCAGATCCCCCACGCTTCGCACCGAGCGCCGCTCCCTCGTGTACCGCGGCGGGCCGCCGCCCGGACCAATGCGCGCCGCAAGCGCCATGGCTACCCGCTCTACAAAGGCCGGTGTCCAATGTGTATCCTGCCGGAGAAACCACGGCGCATCGCGCGCCTCAACCAATGTCTCCATGGGAAGAAACTCCGCCCCCCAGCCAGTTACGGTGCTACGAAAGCGGTCAAAATCGGCATTGTGCAAAATCCTTCCGGGACCAGCGACCATCGCTTTCTCCGGCGCAGGAACTACAATCAGGCGAATGCCAAGCATGGCGCAGTCTGCGGCCAATTGCTGAAATGCAGGCAATGGATTGGGATGTACGTCGCGCAGTCCGTCCCGGTCTACCATTCCCTTAGCTTTCGCCCGCAGGTACCCGGCTTCCAAAAACGGACGGCCGTAGGCCGCCCGCAACCCGGGTCCATAATGCAATTGTCCGTCCCGCCCAACGGCAACTCTCTCATTCCCAAATCCGCCCCACTTCGTCAAAGCTTCCTGAAGACGGGGCTGCACGAACATTTTGAGGATTGACGACTCATCCACGCCGCGGCTGTAGCGATCCAATTCTTCCCGGGACGGAGGTACCGAAAGCGCTTGGCCCTGGGCTAGCGGCCGGCCAGCGCCCCATTGCACGGCGGCGGGAATCAGCAGCAGGAAACAGAAACCGAGTGCGAGCGTAATTGCCACGGGACGGCAGACGACGGTGGAGCGCAGTTCCCGTTGGCTATGTTCTTCACTGAGTAGCGTTGGTTGCGAATTCGGCATCAGCATGGATCAAAACTGGTAGTACAGAAACGGATTGACGGTCTGTGTCCAGAGGAACAGCACGCTAAGAACCAACGTCGCCAGACAGACGCCGGCACGCCAGGGCGTGAGTCGCTGCGTAAAGGTCCAGGCTTGCGGAGCCAGCCAGACTACGGCGCAGCAGACGAGAAAACTGGCGACATGGTATGGCGTATAGATAATCGTCCCCAACAACAGATCGTCGCCGCCCCATCCGGACATCGCGTGGAGATAGCGCCACGCAAAGGACAGGTTATCCGCCCGGAAGAAGACCCACCCGGTGCACACCACCAAGAATGTCAGGGCGACCCGTACGGGATGGGGAAACCTCGCATAGGCGCTCTGTTTACCCATCGCCCGTTCCGCCGCCAACATCCCGCCGTGGATCGCGCCCCACGCCAGGAACGTCCACGATGCCCCATGCCACAAACCGCCCAGCACCATCACGGTCATCAGATTCAGATAAGTGCGGGCAGGCCCCTTCCGGTTGCCGCCCAGCGGGACATATAGATAGTCACGTAGCCATGTTGAGAGCGAGATATGCCACCGCCGCCAAAAATCGGTAATGCTGTCGGCCCGATAGGGGTCGTGGAAGTTCTTGGTGAACAGAAAACCCAGCATCAGCGCCAGACCAACGGCCATATCCGAGTAAGCGGAAAAGTCGAAATAGATCTGGAAGGCATAGGCAGTGACGCCGAACCACGCGTCCTGCCATCGTGGGGCCGCCGCCGCAAATACGGCGTCGGCGACATGGCCCATCGGATTCGCCAAGAGGATCTTCTTTCCCATCCCCAGGCACAGGAAGGACGCTCCGCGCGCGAACTTCTCCCACGTGAACTCCCGCCGGCGGATCTGTTCGGCAATACTCCAATACCGGATGATAGGTCCGGCCAACTGGTGCGGGAAGAGCGCGACGAAACAGGCGAAATCGACGGGACGGCGCAGCGGACGGGCCTCTCCGCGGTACACGTCGATGGCGTAGCTCATCGATTGAAACGTGTAAAAAGAGATTCCGATAGGAAGCGCCACATGCAGGAGAGGAAGATTCTCGCCCAAGCCGAGCGCGCGGAGCGACTCGACGCCGAAGTCATAGTATTTGAAAAAGCCAAGAATTGTCAGATTTGTCGCCAGAGAGACGAAAAGCGCAATCTTTTGCGGGCGGTTGCGTGGTTCCCCGGCCGGCAGAAAAGGAAGATCTCCCTCTTCGTCCGGCGGCAATCCGGAAAAATGGACGAGGGCCAACCCGCAAAAATAGTCCACGAGCGTGCTTGAAAGCAGCAGAAGCAGCCACGCGGGATTCGCCCATCCGTAGAACAAATAACTGACGATCGTCAACATTGTCGTCAGATACCGGAACGGCAGCACATAGTTCAGCAACAGTACGGCTGGCAGGAAGTAGAAAAGGAAAATATGGCTGCTAAAGACCATGCGCGAATGCAGTGCTCTTGTTAGTGTACCCGGGCTCCCGATCTCCGCCGGCCCACATCCGGATTTCAGTTGCTACCATAAGGGGGTGCTGCTGAGAACTTTTGTCCTGCCTGTGGCCGCCTGCCTGCTCAGCTTCGGATTGACCTGGGCAGCAGCTACGCCCAAAAAGAAGGCCGCCGCCAAAGCGCCGGCCGCTAAGTCTGTTCCCGCCGCAAAGACAACCAGCAAGACAGCGGCCCGCCCAACGGCAAAAACGGCCAGTTCCCGGAGCCGCTACACGGCGCCTGCACGGTCCCGCGGCACAACCGCTAGCTATTCCCGCAGCCGCGCGAGGGGCCGCAGCCCGCAGCCCGTGGCGCCGCGCCGCTACTATGGCCAGCAAACGCCGACGCAGGAACGATACATAGAGATTCAGAAGGCGCTGGTCGAACGCGGATATCTACAGGGAGAACCGTCTGGAACCTGGGATACCGACACCATTGGAGCCATGAAACGCTTCCAGGAGGAGCAGAATTTGCCCCCCACCGGCAAGGTTACCTCTCTGTCACTGATCGCCTTAGGCCTCGGGCCCAAGCGTGCTCCGCTTACCTCAACGACCGTTCAGGCGCAGCCGGTTCCATAAAACGGTATTGAGCCGTTAGAAGGTGAATGCTGCGCCCAGCGTGAACCGTTGTTGGAAAAAGTGGCCCGGCGCCGCATCCCGGAAGAGATGTACTTGGTAGTCGTTGGCTTCGTCCTTCGGCCGGAATTTCTCATAACTGTCCCGGATCATGTCGGGATTTTCCGCCAGCGTTTGACGGAAGTCCGCACGCAGCGTCCAACGGGGATGGAGGCGGACCTTCACGCCGCCGCCGTACATAACGCCCGGCCGGAACGAACCGCCACCCTCCAGAGGAGGCGTCCGGCCAAAGTCGAACGCCGCTTTCAACAGGCCGATGTTGGAGAGCCCCAGCTTGAATGCGCCGTGAGCTTGCCGGATCGGCGCATCAGCAAGCGATGTTAACTGCAGAACCGGACCTGCCACAATGTAGGGCCGCCAGCGGGATTCCCGCGGACGGGCATGCAACATGAACCCGTAGCCTGCCTGCCGGGAAATCAGCCCCACCCGGTTTGCCGCAAAGACGAACGGATCGTCCGGATTGTCGGTAATAACCAGCGCGCCCAATGTATATTTGCCGCGCTGATAAAAATAGCTGAACTCGTTGGAAACCCAGCGCCAGCTATTAACTGTGACATGGATGCCTGCGGAAAAGCCGTCGCCGGTCTCGCTGCCAAGCGCGATGGCGTACGACGGTTTGTCCGGCACGCTCGAAATGGCTGCTAACCCGGCATCTTCGAGTTGCTTGTTCGGGAAACGGAGATAACCGAAGTCAACCCCCATCTCCACGCGCGGCGCATCCCAGCGGTGGTCCGCCTCCGGCTCCTCCCCACCCTCATCCTCCTGGGCGGCAACATAAGGGTCCGACACATGCTGAGGCGGTAAATCCCCGAATCCCCGGTATGCATTGCCGGTCGCATCGGACTTCCGCCAGTTCCCTTCCCCGCTGGCCAGTTCCCCCTCTTTATTCAGATACGCGCGCAGCTTTTGAAATCCCGTAATCCCCTGATAAACCACGTTACCCCGGTAAAGATCGTTCCGGATTGTAAGCACAGTATTCCGCACACTGCGCTGAAAACGGTTAGGCAGCGGCGGCGTGGGAGCCTGTATCGTCTTTGGGTTCGTGCACTCGTTTATTTGCAACACCGCGATGGCGCCGTCCGTTCGCAGGCGATCCCCGGTCGAGTTATAGGCGTCCAGCGGAGCCCAAGGACGCGGCAACAACTCGACTCCATCGACGCACCCCGTAAAGGATAGATCGTTAACTACCTTGGACCGTTCGTTGTCGATGTATTCATCGATTACGTGAATGAACGTCTTTTTCTTCCGCGAAAAAGCAATTCCGATATCCTGTGTCGAAGAGGACGTCAAAACCCGGGCGCCCAGATACTCGGTACGCATGTCGAATATCCGTAAATGATGCCGCGCCGAAAATGTATTCGTTGTCTTGGATAGCGTTAGAAGAGGGGCACGGCCATCCAGCAGCAGCGTAGACATGGGCGCTTGCTGATAGCCGGACGATCCGGCAATCGACTTCATGGTCAGGAACGTGCTATCCGCCGTCAACGCATCCGCCTGCAACCATCCGGCGGCAGCGAATGCACGCCGCAGCGCGTCCGGGCTACCAAGAAAGAGAAGATTGGTTAAGTCGGACGGTTTGTTGCCGCGCTGCGTAGCCGTGCGGAACGGGAGCGTCTGCACAAAACGAACCAAAGCCTCCCTCTTTTCACGAGTCAGAGGAAGTTCGTGAACGGTGGGCGGATGAACTTCTCTGGTCACCCACGGAGCCACCGTGCGCACAATCATCTCCGTACCTGCCGGGTACAGGATCTCCGGCTCGGTAAATCCCAAAATGCTGGTTGCCGCCACTGAAGTGAAAAGAAACGCAATCGGCTCCGTAGCCGCGATAGAACTGATCTGCCCGCGCGCCGTATATCCTAATGTCCCCGTGGAGCGTAGCCCCTGTATGGCTCCCTTCTGGGTTACCTTCTCGCGTGCGTTCTCTACGTGAAAGAGCGTGCACGCAATCGGACGAATCTCTCCGTTCGGAAGCCGCAACTGCTCAAAGGCCAGGGTCAACTTTGCCGTCTCATGTCCAAAACCCCAACCTACCGCGTTGGCATCCGCCACTTTGCCAACCAGTATGCTGCCTGCGGGCACATAAATTTCGTCATCTTCTGTTGCTGGCGAGATTACGACGGCCTCCACCGGATCACCCGTCTTGGAACGAAAGGAGGAGAGCGCTTCTTGTAAACGAACGGTGATCCGCGTACCCGCCGGTAGTCCTTTTTCCTCTTGCAAGCCGGCCAACGGCCAACGTACTGGTTCTCCATCGGGCAACCGCACCGTCATCGTTTGCACATCAGTCTCCCAGCGGCCGCTCCTCGACGGACCCGATGCGCCGAGCAGCAGGGCCGTACCATCGGAGAGAAACTGCGCGTAGCGATAGGGCCCGCCCGGAAGCGACATAATGCCGACCCACTTGCGCCCCAGCAGTTCGTCCCAGGCGGCGCCGCCTGCCCCGCTGCCCGTCCAGATCATCTCCGTTTTTCGCAGTTGAGGGCGCGTGGCGCCTGCCAGGCGAGCCCGGATCGCCGTCGAATCCGCAACTACGAGACCCTCCGCGCCTCCGTCCAGGACGAAGGCATAGCCGCCGTCGCGCAGCGCCATCTCCTGCAGCGTCCACGCCGCCGTCCCGATCTCCCCCAACATCCGGCTCTTTCCGGACGTGTGCTGGTAGTATCGCAACTCATATCCAGCGCCATGCTCCTTGGGTACAGCGGCAAGAAAGTGCACCCCATTTTCCACCGGCCATACAGCCGCCGCCGAACGCGCAACGCGGACGATACGGTCTGCCGCCGGCCGTTTACCCGTGGCAGCCGTTCGGATCGTTGCCTTCACAACGCCGGCGGATTCCCCCAACTTCTTTTCGATATGCAAGTCGCGCAGAGGATCGTTCTGCTGCGCAGATAAGCCGAGCATGCCTCCCACGACCACCGCCGCAAAAAACTGTAAAAGCGGACGCCTCTGTTGCAAAATTCGTACAATCATCGTCTCGCTTCCCAGCGTAACAAGCTCCCAACCGGGCCGACAGCAGCGAAGGCCCGCGACAGTAGGGAGGATTTTTCTTCCTCCCTACTCCTCTCCGGTCCAGCTTAAAAAGTGACTTTTGCCCCCAACTGCACAAAACGGGGCAGGTTCGTTCCCCGTGTCGCGCCAAAATTTGGGCTTGAAAAGTTTGGTTCAAAGTTGACGAAGCGATGCCGGTTGAAAGCGTTGAACATCTGCGCCTGGATCTCGAAGCGGAACATCTCCCGCAGCGTAAAGCGCTTCGTAAGCGTGAAGTCTTCCTGCAGCACGGGGAACTGCCGCAGATCGCCCCGTGTCGGTCCCATCGTGCCAAACCGGAACACCCCGCCCACGACGGGCGAAGCGAACGCAGCTGCATTCGTAATCCGGTCA
>DASTML010000091.1:0-22206 GCA_035714175.1 Bryobacteraceae bacterium
GGATTTTCGGAGCGAAGTACGGTTCCCTGGTAGGTGGCGGGCAGGAATCCGGAGCCATAGGCCGGAGCGCCGGATTTAATACCGCCGTCCAGCATCACCACATAGGCGGGCAGATTGTCGCTTTCGCTGCCGAGACCATAGACCACCCAACTGCCGACACTGGGACGGCCCACGCGCGCCCAGCCCGTGTTCATCCAGTTCTGCCCCGTAATGTGGGTAAATCCATCGTGGTGGCAAGACCGGATGACGGCGAGGTCATCCGCATGCGCCGCCGTGTGTTCGAAGAGATCTGAGATTTCCAGGCCAGACTGGCCGCGCCGCTTGAAGGTACGGCGAGAGGCGAGCAACGGTACCTTCTCCATTTTGGTGAATTGGAAATCCACCTTGCCGAAGCTGGGCGGTACGGGCTTGCCGTCCAGAGTAGCCAGCAAGGGCTTGGGGTCAAACGTATCGATATGGCTGGGACCGCCATGCATGAAGAGGTATATGACGTTTTTGCCCTTGGCGGCGAAGTGCGGCGATTTGGGCGCAAAGGGATTGCCGGCAGCAGCCGGCGCGGCGAGCGCATCGCGCTGCAGCATCCAACTGGCGGCCAAGGCTCCAAAGCCAAGTCCGGAACGTTCCAGAAATTCGCGGCGGGAGCGCGCGGGAGTGAAGTGGGGGTGCATCCGTCAGTCCGTGTAGAGAAATTCGTTGGTATTGAAGAGCACAAGCGCCAGGTTGGCTAATGCTCCGTCCTTCAGAAAGTTCTGCGCGCGTTGCCGCTCCGCGGCGGACGGTGCGCGTTGCAAGACGTAGCTCCATAGTGCCCAGACAGGGTCAGGTTCCTTTTCGGCTCGCGAGGACAAGCGGCGCGCCTGGCGCAGCATGAACTCGGAGTTCATCATAGTCAACGCCTGCGGAGCCACAGTGGTTGCGTCCCGCCGTGCACAGCTCACCGAGTTGTCCGGCGAGTCAAACGAGGCTAGCATCGGCAGCGGGAAGGTACGCTTCACGTAGAGATAGACGCTGCGGCGATCCTGTTCGAGCGGGTCCATCGCTTCCGGCCACTGTTCCCGCGCCCACATTACGGAGTACTCTTCCTTGCTAAGGGGCGGGATAACGGGCCGGCCACCCATCTTGGTATTCAGAACGCCAGCGGCGAAGAGAACCGAATCCCGGAGCGTCTCAGCGTCAACGCGTTGGCGGTTCGCCCGCCACAAAAAACGGTTATTGGCGTCGATCGCCGCATTCGCTTCGATATCAGCCGAGTCGCGTTGCCAAGCATCGGAAAGAAGGATGGCCCGCTGGAGTTTCTTGATGCTGCCGCCGTTTTCCACCAGTTGCGAGGCCAACCAGTCCAACAGCTCCGGATGGGTAGGAGGTTCACCTTGACGGCCGAAATCGTTGGGCGTGGCGACAATGCCGCGTCCGAAACTCCAGTGCCAGATGCGGTTGGCCATCACGCGTGCCGTCAGCGGGTGGGACGGATCGGTCAACCACTCTGCCAGGGATTTGCGGCGCAGCGTGGAATCGACGGCGGCTCCGTTGGCGAGTATGGCGGGGACAGCAGGATCGATCTTAGGTCCCTTGGAACGCCAGTCTCCGCGGCTGGTGAGAAAAATATCGTACACCTTATCAGCCGGACCAAGGACAGTGGCGGTCTGCGGTACGGGATTGGCCTTCAGAGCGGCCTCCCCCAGTTCACGGATCAATCGCTCCCGCGCCGCCGATTCTTCGGGCGTGTAGCTGATGTCGGCCGCCAGCCCCTGCGGATTCTCCTTCAAACCAGCTTCCGTCATCGCCAAGTCCAGTTTGGCTGCGAGCGTTTTTTCCTCTGCCGAGCGTTGCTCATCGGGTTTGTCAAAAGCAGTCAGCACGGCGGCCGGGAAGCGGGAGCGAACCTTATCCACCACGCGTTTCCGGGCGCCTTTTTCGATCTGGGCGATAGAAGCCTTCAGCTCCTCCACTTTCAACCAGCGCGGATAGCCGGACTTGTAGCCATAGATGCTGAACTTCGGGACCACTGGGACTTCACGCTCATCGCTGCCGGCAAAGACGGCCATCATGCCGTGGTAGTCCTTGGCGGTCAGCGGATCGAATTTATGATCGTGGCAACGGGCACAGCCCAGCGTCATGCCCAGGAACGCTTCACCGGTCGTGTCCACCACGTCCGTCAGCCATTCGTACCGTTGTTGTCCGCCGAAAAGTCCCGCTTCGTGATAAACGGGCCCGATGGTGTACATACCGGTAGCGATCTTGGCGTCCAGGTGCCGCCTCTTTTCTTCCGGAATTTGGAAGCCGCCGTCAAGGGCCAGATCGTCAGGCCAGATTTCGTCGCCCGCCACCTGCTCCCGTACAAATTGGAAAAATGGCTTGTCGGTATTGAAAGCTTGAATCACATAGTCGCGGTAGCGCCAGGCATTGGGGAAATAGATGTCTGTTTCAAAGCCGCCGGTATCGGCGTAGCGGACCACATCCAGCCAATGACGTCCCCAACGTTCTCCATAGCGGGGCGATGCAAGCAGCTTATCCACTAACTTCGGCCAAGCCTGAGGATCCGCATCCTTGACAAAGGCTTCCACCTCCTCAGGCGAAGGAGGAACACCGTGCAACATGTAGTAGGCGCGGCGAATCAAGGTGCGGCGCGGCGCGCGCCCACCGGCGCGCAGCTTGTTTTCGGCCAGCTTAGCGTTTATGAAGGCGTCAATCGTTGCACCCGGCTCGGCTTTGCGGAGCGGCTGGAAGGACCACCAGTTCGGGACAGCGGGACGGCCGGAACCCTGCGGCCAGAGCGCGCCGTTGTCAATCCAAGCCCGGATCGCTTCCACATCCGCCGGGTCCAGGCCCTTCTTGCCCGGCGGCATCTGCAACGCGGAGTTACGGAGCACTGCCTGGTAGAGCAGGCTCTCTTTCGCACTGCCGGGCCGCAACGACGTACCGCGCCCTCCGCCAGCGATCGCCGCTTCCCGCGTACGCAGATCGAGGCCGGCCATTTTGGCGGCTCCATGGCAGGATATGCAGTTTGACTGGATGATCTGCACCGCCTTTTCCTGAGCAAATGCGGGTAAACAGAGAACCAAAGTCGCGGACAGAAGGGCGGATCGCACGAGATTACGGTATCGCAGTCGGATAGGGCAACGGGAAGGTGCGAGACTGTAGAGCATGCGCGCACGGGCGCTCTATATCGCCTTCGACGTATATCCGCGTCCCAAGGGTTCCTCGAGCCACATTGCTTCCATGGTGAAGGCGCTGGCCCGCGACTTCGCGCCCGTTTGCGTCCTATGCCTGGGCGACGGCGAACTGCCTCCGCACGAAGAAAGCGGCGATATCACGATCCACCGCCTTCCCGGAGGCACGCGGGACGTACTGCACCGCGCCACGGCATTTGCGCAGTTTGTCGCCTTCCATGCGGCCCAGCTTGCCGGCACGCTTTCGCTGATCGTGTTTCGCGATCCCTGGGGCGGCGTTCCCGCGCTTCGTGTTGCCGGCCAGTGTCCGGCTATTTTTGAAGTGAATGCGCTGCCTTCCTGGGAATTGGCATATTCCCGGCCCGGCTTTTCGGAAAGCTCGACGCTGGCCGCCAAGGTAGGCGATATGGAGCGGGCGTGCCTGCGTGAGGCAGCGTCGGTGCTCTGTGTGTCCGGCGTGACGCGGAACGCGTTGCGCCAGGAAAACGTTCCAGACGACCGGATAACCGTTATTCCCAACGCCGCCAGCGAGACCTACTTTGCAGCCGCCGCGCAACTCTGCCCGATTGACGAGCTCCAAAGCGGGGAATGGTGCGGCTACATCGGCGGCCTACAGGCATGGCAGGGCGTCGATTTCCTGCTGAACGCATTCCGGCTGACGGCTTCCGGCAAACTGCTGATCGTCCACAGCGGCAATCGAAACACGCGCGATCTATCGCGGCAAATCACCAGGTATAGCTTGCAGGAACGGGTGAAACTCCACGGCCCACTTCCGCCGGAGGAACTCGCCGGCGTGATGGCGCGCCTGCGGTTCACGGTCGCACCGCTGGCGGAGACGGCGCGAAATACGTGGCAGGGATGCTGTCCGGTTAAGATCGTCGAATCCATGGCCGCCGGCGCCCCGGTGGTCGCTTCGGATCTGGCGGTCAGCCGCGAGTTGATCCGTCATGGCGACAATGGCTGGCTGGCGCCGGCGGGCGACGCCAGGGCTTGGGCCATCGCACTGGAGCGGCTGCACAACGATTCCGCCCTTCGCGCTAAGCTGGCTTCACGCGCATTATTCACCGCTCGTGATAACTTTTCACAGGAAACCACGCATGAAAAACTCAATGCCGTATTCCATGCGGCCGCGGCCCGGCGGCCCATTGAGGTAGCAGGATGACGAAACCAGCAGTTCCTGGAAAAATGAAGATCACTGACCTGACGCCGGCGGCTCGCGCCGCCGTGGAACAGAAGGCGGTCACCGGCGGTTGGGACGGTAAGTCTTTGGGAAAGTTGTTGAGCGAGTTGGACCGCTGGGATCAGATGGCCGAGGTGCGGAAGGCGCACGCGCAGAAGATTTTCATGACGGGGGCCATTGGCTGCGTGGTGGGATTTTTTCTGTTCTTCGTGGTGGCGTTTATGGTGGAAGCGCCGCTCGTCGCACTGGGTCTGGCCGCCATTCCTGTTGCGATCTTAATAACCGGCATTCGCATGAAGCGCGCTGCCCGCGCCATCGACTTACCCAATGAACTGCGAATTTCGCTGCGCCCCATGATCCGGCAGTTGAGCCAGGATCTGCATCCGGATGAACGAATTAAAGTAACGTTGAATCTTGCCGGCATTGACGAGAAAAAGGCCAACGCGGCGAAGGATCTGCCGCCGGGCCGTAATCGAAGCCTGAAGCAAAACCAATACGACGAAGATATCTGCTTGCTGCGGATTCCGCTGCTCGATGGCAGCGAGGCCGTGCTGCATCTCTCCAACACCTATTTCAAGCTGGTGCGGAGTTATACGACCTCCCGAGGTAAGTACAAATCGAAGACCAAGTGGAAGAAGCTGACTTCCGTTACGGCCATGCTGGTCCCGCCGGTGCGCATTTCGTGGGAGCCGGCCAGCATGCAACAACACATTGACCGGCGCACGGAGCGGCTATCGTTTGTGGAGAAGAACGGCGTGATGGTCGCTCGGCTGGACCGTTATTACAAGTTCAAAGCGGCCAATGAACCTCCCGCCGACGCCGCGCCAGCCGCCGACATTCTGAAGATGTTCGTACGTCTGACTGCCATGCGGCCGCGGGCCGCCGGAGGCTTGCAATGAACTGCCAATGGCAGCTGGGTTTGTTGTTGATGCGTCCTTGCGACGCGCCGGCGGCGGGCAGTTGCGGACTCTGCGGCCGCGCCCTGTGCATGGCTCATTCCGTACCGGGGCCGAGCGGTATGGCATGCCCGCAGTGCGCCGCGTCCCACGAGGGCTACGACGAGACCGAGGATACGGAGATGGCGGAGAACCGCGATGCGTACTACCGTCCATACGGCGCGGCGATCGGCTATGGCCAGGCGGGTTTTTTCTCGGCCATGGATTCCCGTGCGATGAACAGACCCACAGCGCCGTTGCGTCCGGCGCGGTCCGATGACTACGACGCGATGGAGACATGAGCCGCCGCATTCTTTGGATCTCTGACCGCTATCCGCCGGCTAAGGGTGGGATGGCCGTGAGTTGTGCGAGACAGGTACGCGGTTTCCGGAAGCGGGGATACGCCGTGGATGTTCTGGTGCTCGGCGCGCCGCATGTTGCGGAAGCGTCGGTAGAGGAACGCGACGGCGGCGCGGATATCCTCATGCCGGTGGAATCCGAGCCGGCCTTCAGCGCCAATCATGCCTGGGTACTGGTCCAAAGCCGTCATGCGCGCCATCCCTATACGCACATTGTTGGCTTCGGCGCCTCCACGGGCGGATTCCATGCCGTGACATTCGCAGCCTGGCTTGGAACGCCTTCCACGGTTCTGGTTCGCGGCAATGATCTGGATCGGGATTGGTTCTGGCCACAGCGCGGCGGCATGGTGCGGGAGGCCTTTGCCCGTGCCACAGCTATTGGCGCGGTAACCGCGGAAAAGGTGGATCGAATTCGCGCTCTGTTCCCGCAGAAGCGGGTGCAGTGGACACCGAATGGTATCGACGTCTCACGGTGGCAGCTTCTTCCGGCGGATGCGGCCCGGCGGGACGAGATCCGCCGGTTGCTTCGTGCCGGGGAAGAAGACCGGACCATCGGTTTGTTCGGCGAGTTGAAAGCCAAGAAGCGGATACCGTTCTGGCTGGAAGCCGTGCGCGATGCCAACCTGTTGGGCCGCATTCGTATTCTTACCGTGGGTACTCTGGACGCGCCCACCGCCGCCATTCTGGACGACCCCGCCATCGCACCGCGCAGCCTCCGTATTCCGTTCTGCGCGCCGGACGAACTCGCGGGCCTCTACGCCGCGGCCGACTTCGTGGCCATCCCTTCCCTATTCGAAGGCATGCCGAATGTACTGCTGGAAGCGATGGCATGCGGCGTCGCCCCGATTGTCTCCGATGCGGGCGCTATGCGGGAGGTCATTACCGATGGCGTTACCGGCTTTCTGTTTTCCGCCGAGAGGCGCGAGGCGGCCGGCGAAGCCACACGGAAAGCCGTGGAACTCTCCACAGTCGAACGGCAACAGATGTCCTTGCGGTGCCAGGAGTATGTCGCCACGCAATTCTCTCCGGAAAGGGAGTTGGACGCGCTGTGCGAGTTGATGGACCTATAGTCTGTTATTTCGCGCCTGGCGGCGGGCTGGGTCACCTCAACCGCGCGTTGGCGCTTTGCCTGCCGCTACGCGATGCGGGCATCGATGCGCGAATTGTCACCAACTCGCCGTTCGCCGCGGGCCTCGCCGCACTGGCCCGCTGTCCGGTCATCCAACTTGCGGCAGCCGAATGGAGCGCCGCCGTTCATGCCTACTGCCGGGAGGAACATCCCGCCGCAATCATCACGGATACCTTTCCCTACGGCCTTCGCAATGAGTGGCTGCACACTCCGCCAACGGTACCTTTGCTGCACATTGCCCGCCGCCTGCTTACGCCGATTCCGATTCGCCGTACCGACTTTGCCGCCATCCTGCAAGCCGAGCCGCTCTCCGAAGAGCATGAAGCAGCCCTTGCGCCGTCCTTTCGTCTCTCTGGCCCGCTCGTTCTACCGCCCGGCCGCATTGCGACTTCTGTCCCGCCGCCGCTGCGGGCCAAGGGCCTCACCCTGGTTGTGCACAGTGGGCCGCCGGAAGAATTAGCGGCCTTGGAGGCGCTGGCGGAACCGCCCTACGTTGTGCTCTCGCCCTGGTCCCACATCGACTATTACCCTGCCGCCAACCTTTACGCCGATGCTCGCCGCATCATCACAGGGGCCGGATATAACTCGATGGCCGGCCTTCTCCCGCATAGCGCCCGCCATACCGCGCTGGCTTTTCCCCGTCGTTACGACGATCAACACGCTCGCCTGCGACACTTTTTTCGCGAACCGGCGGACGGCACGGCGCAGGCGATAGAGGCAATCCTGCCGCTACTCTAAAAGGGCCATGAGCCTGTTCCTCTTCGCCGCCCTGACGCTTGCCGCGCAACCTCCTATTGTTTTTGTGCACGGCAATGGAGATGACTCGTCCCGATGGATGGGTATCATCTGGCTCTTCGAATCCAATGGCTATCCCCGGGAGAAGCTGCATGCGCTCCGTCTTACTCATCCCAGCGCCCGGCGAGATGATACGCAGCCAGAAATGAATCGCTCCTCCGCCACAGATCAGGCGGCCGAACTGAGCGCCGCCGTGACGCGCGCGCTGCTGGTAAATAAGACAGACAAGATCGCGCTCATTGGCAGCAGCCGCGGCGGCAACACGATTCGCAACTACATTCGCTTTGGAGGCGGCGCCGCCAACGTGTCCCACGCCTTTCTGGCCGGTACGCCCAACCATGGCGCCTTCGTAATGGATACGAATACCGGTAACGAATTTAACGGCAAAGGCGAATTCCTAGGGCGGCTGAACAGCGGAGGAGAAACCGTCGCCGGTATTCGCTACATGACAGCGCGCAGCGATTCTCTCGATAAATACGCGCAACCGAACGGCAGCGGGTACCGAAGTCCGGAACTGGCCGGCGCGGAGAATGTAGTGCTCCCAGGTCTGGACCACCGGGAGGCGGCATTTCACCCCGAGGCCTTCCGCGCCATGTATAGATTTCTCACTGGCCAGGAGCCCACCAGTCTTGCGGTGACGCCGGAGGCGCAACCGAGTATCAGTGGGATGGTTACTGGATTTGCGGCGGGCGCCGCCACGAATCTGCCGGAGGCGGGAGTCCGGCTGCGTGTGTTTCCGGTTCATCCACAAACCGGCGAGCGGGAAAGCCCGACCATGCTCGATATAGTCACGTCCCCCGATGGAAAGTGGGGGCCATTGCCCGTCAACCCGGCGAGCCATTACGAGTTTGAACTGACCAAAGAGGGGACAACGCTTCGCTATTTCCGCGCGCCGTTCCCACGCTCCAGCGCAATCGTCAATTTGCGCTTCCGGCCCGTGACGGCTTCCGCCGTGCAGGCAGTCCGCCCGCAGGGCTATTTTGCCAGGGAACGTGCCCCCCTCACCTATAACGGAGAGCCCGTACCCGGTATTCCCGCCGGCATTCCCACAATCGACGCCATACCGCTGTCGATCTCCACCGGCGGGCAGTTGCAGCTACGCCTGGAGCGCATTCCCATACGACCGGCCGCCACCTCCAGGGAACTCCACATCGCCGAGTTCAACTGGGATTGACCACAAAACAGCGGGAAAAGTGGATTATCGCTGCGATAATACGCACATGATTCGCTATATGTGGCCGCTTTGGGCGGTGTTGGCGCTGGCACAGGAATCCGCAATTCTTCCCCAGCGGCCGGCGTTCAACGGAACCGACATTGTTTTCTCTTACGCCGGTGACCTGTGGCGTGTAGGAAAGGCCGGCGGCGCGGCCGCGCGGCTCACCGCCGGGCAAGGTGTGGAGACCTATCCGGTCTTTTCGCCGGACGGCAAGATGGTGGCCTTCACCGGCGAGTATGACGGCAATTTCGACGTCTACACGGTTCCCGTGACCGGCGGCACGCCAAAGCGAATCACATATCACCCCGGCGTTGACGAACCCGCCGCCTGGACCAACGACGGCAAATTCATCGTCTTCCGTTCCAGCCGCGCCGCCACTTCCGCCCGCTACCGCCAGCTCTTCCGCATTCCCGCAAATGGCGGCCCTGAAGAAGTCTTGCCATTCCCATTCGCGGTCGCCGGCTCTTTCTCGCCGGACGAGTCCCGGATAGCCTACATGCCGATCGGCTTCTTCCGGCCACCACACAGCTACGATTCCTGGAAGAATTATCGTGGCGGCAAGACCACGAAGATTTGGGTTGCGCAGATGAGCGATTCCTCCGTGGCCGAAATTCCGCGCGACAACTCCAATGATTCCGACCCGCTATGGATCGGACAGGAAGTCTATTTCCTCTCGGACCGCGAGGGCCCGGTGACGCTGTTTGCCTATGACACCAATACGAAAAAGGTGCGGCGCGTATTGGAGAACAAAGCCTTCGACTATCGTTCGGCTTCGGCCGGACCGGGGGCCATTGTGCTGGAGAAGTTCGGCGGAATTCAGCTCTACGACTGGAAAACCAAGAAGTTGACCGATGTGCGGGTGACCGTGGACGGCGACCTGCGGGAGGTGCGTGCGCGCTGGGAGAAGGCCGGCAACACGCTGCGAGGGTTCGCACTTTCGCCCACCGGCAAGCGGGCTGTGTTTGAGGCGCGCGGCGAGATCGTCACCGTACCCGCCGAGAAGGGAGATGTCCGGGTGTTGTCGAATTCTCCAGGCGCACACGACCGCAGCCCGGCGTGGTCCCCGGACGGGGAATCGATTGCATGGTTCAGCGATGAAGGCGGATCCTATGCCCTTACGATTCGCAATCAATCGGGGTTGGGAGAAAAGCGCCGGATTGTCATGTCGGAGAATCCGGGATATTATTTCGATCCCGTCTGGTCGCCCGATTCAAAATGGATCGTCTGTGAGGACAATCGTTTGAATCTACTGCTTGTGGAAGTTGCCACGGGCAAAGTAAACACCATCGCCACAGACTACTATTACGATCCCGAGCGTACCTTCAACCCGGCCTGGTCGCCAGACTCGCAGTGGATCGCCTACACGAAGGAACTTCCTTCGCACTTCCATGCCGCCTTTGCCCACTCGCTGCAAGAGGGAAAATCCATCCAGTTGACAGACGGCATGAGCGACGTGCGGTACCCCGCATTCGACCGAAGCGGTCTCTATCTGTACTTCACAGCCTCCACCAACATCGGGCCCACGCTCGGCTGGATCGATATGACGTCGGACCCTTTTTCGGTCAATCGCAGCGCGTACGTCATGGTGCTGCGTAAGGAAACTGCGTCGCCCCTGGCGGCGGAAAGTGATGAAGAGACGCCAAAGAAAGAAGCGCCGAAAGAGGAAAAGCCCGTCGTTCGTATTGATGCCGAGGGCCTTTCCCAACGCATTCTTGCCCTGCCCGTCCCCCCGCGGGATTATCAGGGCCTGGAAGCAGGAAAGGCCGGTATCGTCTTTTTGCACGAAGCACACGACGCGGGTCCCGGCACAGTACATCGCTTCGACCTCAAGGCGCGAAAGGCAGCCGTCTTCACAGACGGCGTCACAAGCTGGACTCTCTCGGCCGACGGCGAGAAAATCCTAATCCGCAAAGGCGCACAGTGGATCACCGCCTCCTCCGCCACGCCGCCCAAGCCAGGGGAAGGCAACTTGAATACGGCGGCCATCGAAGTCTGGGTCGATCCGCGCGAAGAGTGGAAGCAGATGTACGGCGAGGCCTGGCGCATGCAAAGCGAGTATTTTTATGACCCCAAACTGCATGGAGTGGACGCCAAGGCAATGTCGGAACGATACGAGAAGTTCGTGCGCGGCCTAGGCTCGCGCAGTGATCTGAACTATCTGCTGACGGAGATGCTGGGCTACATCACAGTCGGCCATCTCTACGTGCGGGGCGGGGAAGTGCCCGCCGGGAAACCGGTGCCCGGTGGTTTGCTCGGGGCCGATTTTGAGGTGGCGGGCGGCCTCTACCGGATTCGCAAAATCTATAACGGCGAGAACTGGAACCCGGCCTTGCGCGCGCCGCTGACCGCTCCCGGCGTCGATGTCCGGACGGGCGATTACCTGCTGTCAATCGACGGCCGTGATGTGCGCGCCGATAAGGAACTGCACTCCTATCTGGAAGGGCGGGCCAATAGGCAGGTTCGCCTGAGGGTCAGCACGGATCCGGCTGGCGCGAACCCGCGGGACGCCATCGTGGTTCCTGTTGCCAGCGACACCGAGCTCCGCTATTTCGATTGGGTGGAAGGCAACCGCCGGAAAGTAGAGCAAGCCTCCGCTGGCAAACTGGCTTACGTCTATATGCCCGATACCGGGGCCGGCGGCTACCAGAACTTCGTGCGCTACTATTTCGCACAGTCTGGCCGGGAAGGCGTCATCATTGATGAGCGTTTTAACGGCGGCGGCCAAGCGGCTGACTACGTGATCGATGTATTGCGCCGCGAACCGATGAACTATTGGCGGACGCGCTACGGGCATGACACGACAACGCCCGTCATGGGAGTCACTGGCCCACGCGTCATGATCACCAACGAATTCGCGGGGTCCGGCGGCGATGCGATGCCGTACTACTTCCGGTTTCACAAAGTGGGGACGCTGGTGGGAACACGTACCTGGGGAGGACTGGTTGGCATTCTGGGCTACCCGGTGCTGATGGACGGCGGAACTCTCACCGCGCCGAATTTCGCGTTCCGGAACATGCAGGGTGCGTTTGACGTGGAAAATAAAGGGGTGGCCCCGGATGTGGAATCATGGTTTGATCCCGCCGCTGCCCGAAAAGGCCAGGATCCGCAACTCGACAAGGCAATTGGCGTCGCATTGGAGCAGGTAAGTAAGCAACCAGCCCGCCGGCCCGCCGAACCTGTATATCCCCAATACGCCAAATAGCGCATGATTCAATACGATCCTCACAAGTGGCTTGATCACTTCTTCGACGTCCGTGGTTCGTTGGTCCGGGAAATTAGCGGGCGCGTAGCGATCTGCGTAATCTGGTCCGCTCTGGTGGTGGCATTCCACAAACATGTCCGCGATGTCAGCATGCCATCGCTGCTTCACACGCTGATGGGTGTGGCCATGGGCATGTTGCTGGTGTTCCGGACCAGTTCCAGTTACGAGCGATTCTGGGAGGGCCGCAAACTGTGGGGCGGCATTGTGAACGAAACCCGCAATCTGGTTCGAGGCGCTGTTGTCAATCTGAAAGCGGACCCGGAACTCATCGCCCGCATCACCCGCTGGACGGCGGCCTTTCCCTGGGCGGCCATGCACGCGTTGCGCGGCACGGACGGCCTGGGCCCGCAGGCCAGGGAGCTTCCAGGCGACAAAGCCAAAGAGGTTTTGGACTCGCAACACACCGCGCTGGCGGTTGCCGCCGAAATCTCCGAATGTCTGCGCGAAGGGCGAGACCGGGGCCTGATTTCGGACTACGTGATGATGACGCTCGACCAGAATGTCCAGCTTCTCATCGATTACCTGGGCGGCTGCGAACGGATCCGGAAGACGCCGATGCCGTTCGCCTATGCAGTCCATCTGCGCCGGACCCTGGTTCTCTACTGTTTCACGCTCCCATTCGCGATGGTGGATTCCTTCGGCTGGACGACCGTAGTTGACGTGGCGGTGCTGGCCTATACGTTTTTCGGCATCGAGGAAATCGGTGTCGAAATCGAAGGTCCGTTTGGGCACGACGACAACGACCTTCCACTGGAAGAAATCTGCCAGACCATCCACAAAAATGTCTATGCGCTGGCAGGCATTGAGAAGTTGCAGCGAGATAAACTGCCGGAAGGGCTTTAGTTTTTGGAATGCGTTGGCTCCTTCTCACCGTTCTCCTTGTCCCCGTTTGGGCAGAGGGGCCAGTCTTTTCCCACAAGCGTCACGCCAACGTAAACCTCGCTTGCACGTTTTGCCATAAGTCCGCCGCCCGTGCGGAACGCGCCGGGTTCCCCGCATGGAAGACCTGCGCCACCTGCCACCCCGACAAGCGGGAAGAGACGATTCCGTCGCAAAGGGTCTATCGGCTTCCTGACTTTGTTTTTTTCAGCCATGTCCGCCATGTAGCCGCCAAAACGGAATGTTCGGTCTGTCACGGTGACGTAAAAACGCAAGAGAAAATCGAACTCGCGCAGCCCCTCAAAATGGCCGTCTGTGTCGATTGCCACAAAGCAAACAAAGCCACCGTCGCCTGCACCGCCTGTCACGAACTCGGCCAGTAAGGAGTCTCTCACGATGTCTATTTCGCGCCGCCACTTTCTGCTGACAACGGCCGCCCTTGCCGCAGCCCAGGAAAAGCGTGTCATCCCCTGGTATGAGGAGCCGGCGCTCGGCATTCCGCGCAAGGTGAAAACGCCTGTGAAGATCGCTTCGATCCAGTTGCTGCGTACCGGCTCGAACTACTTCCTGGAAGTCACCTCCACGGACGGCGTAAAGGGAATCTGCCGGACGAAACAGATCGACGATTACATCGCCATCCTCTATCGCCGCGTCGTCCCCACATTCATTGGCAAGGATGCCCGTGACATTGAAACGCTGGTGGACGACGTTTACACCGCCAACTACAAACTGGCCGGCCAGGCCTTTTGGTGCCCGGTCGCTTATGTGGAACAGGCCATCTTCGATCTTCTGGGTAAGACGGCCAAGCTACCGGTAGGAGAGCTCCTCGGCGGCGTGATTCGCAAAGAAATTCCCGTTTATCTCTCCGGCTCCGGGCGCGATACGAAGGCGGAGGAAGAGGTCGATGTGTATGTGCGCGGCGTCGCGGAAACAAATGCCAAAGCGGTCAAGTTCAAGATTGGTGGTCGCATGAGCCGCAATCTGGACGCCTATCCCGGCCGTACGGAAACCATGATGAAACTCGCCCGCAAACGCCTTGGCGACAAGATAGTCATCAATGCCGACGCCAACGGCAGTTACAACGCGGAAAAGGCCATCGATGTCGGACGCATGCTGCAGGACCTGAACGTCAACTTCTTTGAGGAGCCCTGCCCCTGGGAAGAACTGGGCGAGACGAAGAAGGTGGCCGACGCGCTATCGATCAAAATTGCGGCCGGCGAACAGGACGCAAGCTTATGGCGTTTCCTGTGGATGATGGAAAACAAAGTGGTGCAGATCGTCCAGCCGGACTTGAACTACAACGGCGGCTTCGTCCGCGCCCTGCGCGTGGCCCGCATGGCGAAGAAGTTCGGACTGCCGATCATCCCGCACAATACGCAGACCGGTGCATCGGCGGTGAACATCGTCCAGTTCGCCTCTGCCGTGGAAAACATCGGCGGCTATATGGAATTCCCCCATCGCGGCAACGAGAAGAAGGAGAGCTGGTACACGCCGGAATTCAAAATCCGTAACGGCGCCATCACCGTGCCCACAACGCCCGGCCTCGGCATTCAATTCGATCCGGCCTACCTTGCCAAGGCCGAAAAGGTATCCGCCTAATCCTTTTTCGCGGTCCAGGTTCCGTCAGCCTGTCCACCGTAGTCCGCCTTGCCCTTCATCTCCGTCGCACTGACGACCGAACCGGAATAAGTGACCGTGATCCCCGAAGTTTCAAACCGGAACGTGATCGCGTCGCCCTTCACCGTGCCTTCCAGCTTGGCGTCTCCCAACTGCCCGGAGTAAGTCCCCGTCAGCGACTCGCCTTTCTGTGTGAACCGGAATTTGGGCGATCCGCTTTGCCCGCCTAAATCCACGGCAAACGTCCAATTTCCCGTTACATCGGCGCCGAATAGCGGAGCCACGGCCATAGCCAGGGTAAGAAGAATCCGTCGCGTCATAACGTATAGTAACCCTATGCGCCTCTGGCTCACACTGCCGCTTCTGACTCTCCCTCTCCTTGCCGCCGATTGGAAAAAGGACTTACTCTTCCGCGCCACCTTTGACGGCTCGGTCAATGCCCAGACCGCCGCGGGCGACAAGACTCTCTATTCGTCCGCCAGTTACAAGGAGGCCGGCAGACCCGGCCTGGAAGGTTCCGGCGCCGAACACGCCAAGGGAGCCGGCCGCAAGGGCGACGCCCTGCGCTTTCCGGTGAAAAATACCAAGGCCATCTACTTTAAGGCCGGCCCTAATATCTCCCCCGCCGCCGGAACCATTAGCCTTTGGCTCAAGCTCGACCCCGATCAGGATCTTGCCCCCGGCTTCTGCGATCCGTTGCAGGTGACCGACAAAGCCTACAATGACTCCGCCATCTGGATCGACTTCACCAAAGACGAACGCCCCCGCTACTTCCGCCTCGGCGTCTTCGGCGCGCTCAAGTCCTGGAACACAGAAAATATCAACCCCGACAAAAACCCCACCTTCAACAACCGTCTGGTTGTGGTGAAGAAACCGCCCTTCAGCCGGGACCGCTGGACGCACATCGCCATCTCCTACACGGGCCTAGGGGCGGGGAACGGCTCGGCCAGCCTTTACGTCAACGGGGAACTCCAGGGAAACTCCACGCCCGTGAAAGAAGCGTTTGACTGGAGTATGGAGAAAGCCACCATTCGCCTCGGCAT
This sequence comes from Bryobacteraceae bacterium, assembly GCA_035714175.1. Taxonomy (GTDB): domain Bacteria; phylum Acidobacteriota; class Terriglobia; order Bryobacterales; family Bryobacteraceae. Next base: position 15,586 of record DASTML010000091.1, read on the forward strand.
CAACTACACCGGGCTGATGGACGATATCGCCACCTTCCGGCGGCCATTGTCTGCGAAGGAAATCGCCGAAATAGCCGCCGGGAAGTGGTAAGAGAATAGCCTAGGATTTACGACGGACAACAAGCCGGGTTTTGGCGCGGGGCGTGGCATCCATGTTGAACGAATCCGCCAGAATCTCGGCTTGTTCCGATTGGTGCCGCTTGAGGGAACCCGGCGCCGGGCTTGCCGATGCCGCGCGTCCGATGTAGCGGAGCGAACGCCGGGCCGGATCGAGAATCGGCTGAATCTGTTCGCGGACAAAACGCCACGCGCCCATATTCAGCGGTTCTTCCTGCACCCAGCAGACTTCCGCGGTCACCGGATACCGCATCAACACATCCTGCAGTTCCGCCTTCGGGAACGGATAGTACTGTTCGATGCGGATAATGGCCACGTTCTTCGCACCGGACTTTTCGCGCTGATCCAGCAACTCGTAGTAGATCTTGCCGCTGGTCAGCAGCACGCGCTTGATCTCATCGGCGGCCGTCATGTAGCCGTCGCCGATGATTTCGCGGAATCCGCCGCTGGTCAATTCGTTCAGAGTCGAAGTCGCCTTCGCGTGGCGAAGCAGACTCTTCGGCGTCATCACGATCAACGGACGGCGCATGCCGCGCCGGTCGGCTCCGCCGTGCATCTGGCGCCGCAGCAAGTGGAAATACTGGGCCGGCGTCGTCGGATTCACAACCTGCATGTTTTCTTCGGCGCAGAGAGTCAGGAATCGCTCCAGGCGGGCCGAGCTGTGTTCCGGCCCCTGGCCTTCCTGGCCATGCGGCAGCAGCAACACCAGTCCGCTCGGCTGGCCCCACTTGGAGTAGGAGCAGGAGATGAACTGGTCGATCATGATCTGCGCACCATTGGCGAAGTCGCCAAACTGGCCTTCCCACAGCACGAGCGACAACGGATCGGCCACCGAGTAGCCGAATTCAAAACCCATCACCGCATATTCGCTCAGGCTCGAATCCCACACTTCAAACCGCGCTTGATTACCGGCAAGGTGTTGCAGGGGAATGTACGGTTCGCCGGATTCGGAATCATGAAATACCAGGTGGCGCTGGCTGAACGTCCCGCGTCCGCAATCTTGACCTGACAACCGCACCGGAGTACCGTCCAGCACCAAGCTGCCGAAGGCCAGCGCTTCCGCCGCCGCCCAATCCATCGTCTCGCCTTCCAGAATCGCCCGGCGGGAATCCAGGAACTTCTTCAACTTCGGATGTACGTGGAAATCGTCGGGAAACGAGGTGGAGCCATGGATCACGCGTTGCAGCGTAGCCGGGTCGGCGGCCGTCTGTGGAATTTCGCGGCGCACGTCCACTTCATCGACAACCGCCAGTTCCTGATACTCAAACTGGCTCGCATTCTGCTGCGCACGCGCATGGGCATCGCTCAAACGCTGGTTGATCGACTTCCGGATGCGGTCCACGTCTTCCTGCGTGACCACCTTCTCGCGCACCAGCCGCTCCGCATACAGCGTGGCCACACTCGGGTGCGACTTGATCTTGCGGTACATGATCGGCTGCGTGTAGCTCGGGTCATCGGCTTCGTTGTGGCCGTGCCGGCGGTAGCAGATCATGTCGATGACAACGTCTTTCTTAAAGCGTTGCCGGAATTCATACGCAAACCGCGCGACGTGCACGCAAGCTTCCGGATCGTCGCCATTCACATGGAAAATCGGAGCGTCCACAGCCCGTGCGATATCGGTCGCGTAAATGGAGCTGCGGCTGTCGTCGGGACGGGTAGTGAAGCCGATCTGATTGTTGATTACCAGGTGAATTGTGCCGCCCGTCGTGTACCCGTCGAGCTGCGACATATTGAGCGTCTCCGCCACGACACCTTGGCCGGCAAATGCCGCGTCGCCATGAATCAGCAACGGGATCACTCGTTCCCGTTTCAGGTCGCCCAAACGGTCCTGCTTCGGCCTGACAATGCCTTCTACCACAGGGTTGACCGCTTCCAGGTGCGAGGGATTCGGAGCCAGGCTCACCACGATCTCCCGCGCCGAAGCCGCGCGGCGCACGCCCGTCGCGCCCAGGTGGTACTTCACGTCCCCGGAACCCTGCGTCGTGCCTTCGGTCGGGTTGCCTTCGAACTCGGAGAGAATCTGCTCCGGCTTCTTGCCGATGATATTCGTCAGCACGTTCAGCCGGCCGCGGTGCGCCATGCCAATGACAATCTCGTGCACCGCGCCGTCGGCCGCCCGCTCGCAGATCTCATCGCAAATCGCAATCGCCGATTCGCCGCCTTCCAGGCCGAACCGCTTGGTACCCACGAAGCGGGTGCCCAGGAACGATTCAAACCCTTCGGCTTCGTGCAGGCGTTCCAGAATCCGTTGCCGGTCCGGCGTGGCAAGCGCGTAGCGGTTGGTTTCCATCCGCTGCTGGAGCCAAGTCTTCTGCTCCGGAGACTGGATGTACATGTACTCCGTGCCGACTTTGCCGCAATAGGTCTGCCGTAGCGTTTCCAGAATTTCCCGCAGCGTCAGCACCATGTGCGCCGCGCCTTCACCAATCGCCTGGCCCAGCGATCCAGTCACATACTCGCGGTCCAGATCCCAAATCGTCAGCCCGTAGTGCGCCGGGTCCAGTTCCGGGTGAAAGTGGTTCGGTTCGGAGCCAAGCGGATCCAGATCGGCAATCAGATGGCCGCGCACGCGGTACGCATTGATCAACTGAAGAATGCTGGATTCCTTGCTGATCTCCACCTGCCGCATGGCGTTCTGCCGCGGCGCCACCGCGCGATCAGCTTCCCACTTCACCGGCATGTGCGGCATGCGCAGGTTGGCGAAAATGTCGTCGTAGAAGCGGTCTTCGCCCTGCAGAAGTCCCTGGAGCTTCGCCAGGAACATGCCGCTCTCGGCGCCCTGAATAATTCGGTGGTCGTAGGTACAGGTGACCGTCATCACCTTGCCGATGCCGAGCATCGCGCGCATTTCCGGCGCGACGCCCTGGTATTCCGCCGGGAAGTCCATCGCGCCGGTCGCGATAATACAGCCTTGGCCCGGCATCAGACGCGGGATGGATCCCACGGTGCCCAGCGTGCCCGGATTCGTCAACGAAAGTGTCGTGCCCTGGAAGTCCGGCAGCGTCAGCTTGCCTTTCCGGCCCCGGTTGATCAGGTCGTCATACGCCTTCAAGAAGTCGCTGAACGTCATCGCGTTGGCATTCTTGATGCTCGGCACAACCAGGGAGCGGCCGCCGTCACGCGACGGCAGGTCAATCGCGAGACCCAGATTAACGCTGGCGCGCACCACCTTAAAGGCTTCGCCGTTATTTTCGGTGTAGGACGAGTTCAACGCGGGGTTGGTGTCCAGTGCCTTGACGATGGCCCAACCGATCAGGTGGGTATAGGAAATTTTAGAGAGTCCCAGCAGAGTTCGGTGCTGGTTGATGATGCGCCGGTTTTCGTCGATCACCTTGACGGGAATCGCGCGCTGGCTGGTCGCCGTCGGTACCGACAGCGACAGAATCATATTCTCGGCGATGCGCGCGGCAGTGCCGCGCAGCGGAACGAGCTGTTCCGAGGAACCGACGTCCTTGGAGCCCTGTTGAGTTTGTATAGAGGATTCGGGTTTGGTCACTTGCTGATTTGTGGGTGCGGCAGCCGGAGGCGGCGCGGCAGGCGTGGCGGCGGTTGGCACTACGGGCGCGGCGGGAGTAGGGATTGGGTCGGGAGTTGCAGGAGGTGCGGGCGGCGCGGCCACCGGCTCAGCCACCGCGGTGGCAGTCGCGGCGGGCGCGGGACCGCCATTCGTCTGCGCGGGAGCGGCAAACTCGCTCTGCCAGCTCGAATCCACGAACGAATGGTTATGCAGGTACTGCTGGTACAGTTCTTCTTCCAGCCAACTATTGACGTCGATCTTGGTGCTGTCCGACATGGGAATGTGTGGGTATGGGGAGGGTTGGAACGCACGAAAGGCAAAAGTAGGCGTGCCTTCCCTTTTTCATCTTAACGTATTTGACTCGTCACCCAATCGGTGTGTATCGCCTCAGAAATAGGACATACCGGCCTCTTTCCGTCGAGAACGGCATCCGCAAAGTCTTTCACCAGAGGGTAGTGTAAATTCGCGTGCGGCGGCAGCGACAACTCGCCCTGCGGAGTCTCTAGCACCCCGCTGTTTAAAGGGCTTAGCCGCAACTCCCCGTCCGTCCCCACAATCCGGCAGTCGTCCCGTTCCACCCGGCTATGCCAACGCGCGTCAACAATCCCCCGGACGCCGCTGGCGAAATCCACAACCACTGTCGCGTTGTCCTCCACCGCATACGGATGCACCGCCCTTGAGGTGAAGCCAGTGGCGCGTTCCGGCCGTCCGAACAGGAAATGCAGTAGGTCAATCCGGTGCGAAGCGATATCGTACAGCGGCCCGCCGCCCGCCAGCGCCGGGTCCACCAGCCATCCGCGGAACCCATCGTCCGGCAAAAACCAGCTATGGCAATGCAGTTCCGCCAGCACCGGCCTCCCAATCGCCCCCGCCTCCAGCAACCGCTTCGCCTCTATGACTTTCGGATACAGCCGCCGGTAATATGCCACCCCGCAAACCAGGTCGCACGCCTCGGCCACGGCCGCCATCTCTTGCGCCTGCGCATAGTCCATTGCCACCGGCTTTTCGCAAAGCACGTGCTTCCCCGCGGCCAGTCCCGCCAACAGCGACGGATGATGCAACGCCACCGGCGTAGCGATGTACAGCGCGTTCACCGCCGGATCCGCCAACCCCTCCTCCAGCGTCGCGTACCCTTTCACGCCGTAGGCCGCCGCCTTCTCCGGTTTCGACGTCACCACAGCCTGCAATTGCGACCGTTCTTCCGCCAGAATCGCCGGAATCACCCGTTTCACCGCAATATCGCCAACGCCCGCAACCAGCCAATGGACCATATCTTCTATCCTACGCAGCCGCCGGATATACGATAAGGGGAGTTTGCGCATCCTCTCTCCTTTCCGGTCCTACCGGACGAAGTTGCAGGCAGCCTTCGTCGGCTTGGCCGCGCTCGCCATCAGCGTCACCGTGTGGGAAGCCGGCTACGGCGCATCCGTCGCGTTGCGCGATGCCACCTTTGACAGGCTCACCGCCATCCACATGACGCGGTGCCGGCAGATCGAACGCTACTTCGAAGAGGTTCACAATCACGTCCTGGCCCTGGCCGATGACGAGGCCACCGTCGCTGCTCTGGAATCCTTCGCCGCCGCCTGGCCCCAGCTCCAGCCGCCTCCCGAAGCCCAGCCCGCCCTGACCAGCTTTTACAAACAACACCACGGCCCGTTCCCCACGCACCCCGGCGCCCAAGCCCTGCAATTCTTCTATCTTGCCGCCAACCCCTACCCCATCGGCTCCAAGGACCGTCTTCTCTCCGTCCCCGCCGCCGGCGAATACGGCGCTGTCCACACGCGCTACCACCCCACGCTCCACCGCTACCAAAGCGCCTTCGGCTTTTACGACATCTTCCTGGTCGACCCCTCCGGCCGCATCCTCTATACCGTCATCAAGGAAATCGACCTCGGCTTCAGTCTCAACGGGCCCGCCTACCGCGATACCGCCCTCGCCAAGGCGCACCGCCGCGCCATGGAACTCACCGAACCGGAACGAGCCGTGCTGGAGGATTACACCGCCTACCCGCCCTCTGCCAATGCCCCCGCCGCTTTCGTCGCGGCGCCCATCTGGCGCAATGGCCAGAAGACCGGTGTCCTCGCTATTCAGGTCTCCATCCGGGAGGTCAACCGCGTCATGGCCGGCGACGGACATTGGTTGGAAGAGGGCTTCGGCCAAACCGGTCAAGCCTACATGGTGGACGCCAACAACACGCTCCGTTCGGACCTCCGCACACCCGGCCGCCGCACCGCGGTTCTCGAACGCCACGCCGGCGCGCCCGTTTCCGGCTCCGGCTACGGTATGACCGAAGACGGCAAACGCCTCCGCTCCTGGGCTCCGCTTAAGGTCCCGGATGTGCAGTGGTTTCTAGTCGCCGAAATTGACTCGGCCGAAGCCCTCGCTCCGGTCACAGCGCTCCAGGCCCGCATCGCCGCCTATGGTCTCCTGGTCGCCGCCGGCTTCTATCTCGTCGCCCGCTGGTTGGCGCAAAATGTCACGGCGCCCGTCCTCGCGCTCGCGGAGGGCGCCCGGCGTCTGGGTTCCCGCGATTTTGACGCGCGCATCCCCGTCAGCCGTACCGATGAGCTCGGCGAGTTGGCCGCCTCGTTCAACCGCATGGCGGAAGACCTGCAACAGACCACGGTCTCCAAACAGGCCGTCGATCATATCCTCGCGTCTCTCCTCAATGCCGTCTTCGTGGCCGAAAACGGCCGCATCACCCGCGCCAACCCCGCCGCCGAAAACCTCCTCGGCTACCCTCCCGGTGGACTCGCTGGTCTCCCGGTTCCGGTCGCCAACCCGCCCATCGGCCGGCCAGCCGTCGAAATAGAGCTCCCCCGCCGCGATGGCTCCACGGTCCCGGTCCTCCTTACCGCCGGGCGCCTGGAGGCTGAGGACGCCGTCGTCTTCGCGGCCCAGGACATCTCCGAAATCCGCCGCCTTTCCGGCCAGTTGATCGCTGCCCAGGAAGACGAACGCCGCCGTATCGCCCGGGAACTCCACGA
>DASTML010000092.1:0-31297 GCA_035714175.1 Bryobacteraceae bacterium
CATGCCTTCCGTATGCAACTGGATACCGACGACAAACCGACAATCACGCAGCAGCGCCTCAGAAAGCTGCGCCAAACGGATCTTTGGATCCCCGTTGCCAAAGCCTTCCTCCACCATCATCTGTTCGGCATAGTGCGCCCACCCTTCTGCGTTGGTAGAAGCCATGTATAGCTTGCGCGTCTTCGTCGGGAACTGATTCGCGTAGATGAACTGCGTGAAATGCCCCGGGAACACCTCGTGAATCGTGATGATGTCCATCACGGGCCTGTTGTAGAGGCGCAAATGTTCCTCTTTGTGTTTCGCGTCCCAGTTCTTCTCGGGTGGAGTGACATAGTAGAACGCTTCGGTCGCTTTCGACTCATAGGCTCCCGGCGTATCCATCGAGGCGAAGCTTCCTGAGCGGGCGTAAGGTGGGGTTTCTTCTACCTTGGGTAGGCGATCATTCGGGAGGTCGATGATCTTCCGCTCCACCAGGAACTGGCGAATCGCCGAAAGCGTCCGGCGCGTGGCCGGAATCAGATCCGCCTCGGTGGGATGATCGGTCGCGATCTGCGCCATCACCTGTGCGGGCGTCTTCGATGGGTCAATCTTCCTGGCTGTCTCCACGAAATCCTTGTAGTCTTTTTCCAGGTTCGACTCCCCGATATCGAGCAACTCAACCAGGTCCGCATCGACCATCTCTTCATATTTCAATTTCTTGGCAAAGAGCGTCGCCCCGATCGCATAGTCGCCTTTCGACCGCGGCAGCAGATCCGACTTCAACCACTGCGCCGCGTCGTCCATCGAGGCGGCGGCCGCCTTGTTCGCCGCCTCAAAAGAAACGAAAAGAGCGTTGTCGCCGCCCGCCGCCTCCTTCGCCCAGTTCGCTACCGTATCTTTGTAGAATCCCACCGACCCTTCGGCCATGCGAATCGCCAATTCGGTAAACTCCCGCGGCGGGTCTTTGATATTTTGCTTCATGGCAGCCATCACCGTTGGCACACCGCGCAGCCGTCTGATCACGGACTCCAACCGGTTCCTGCCGGGAGCAAAATTCCGCTTCATCAAGGCATCAATCGCCCCTCCCGGCGTACCTACGTAAATCATCGGATTCTTGCGCCAACCTTGCCAGTCGTGCGTCTCCAGCAGTTCCGCCCGGATCGCCGCCCGGATAATCTCGCCGTCGATGACCTCATCATCGGTCAAGCCAATCATCTTGTTCAGACGATCCAGAATTTCCGCCAACTCCGCCTCTCGCGCCTGCACCGCAGCGGCCGAGTAGTCCTCCAAAATCCCATCATATTCATGCACGCCGACTCCGGTTGCCATTGAAGGATTGGCCCGCAGCCACTTGGCCCAATACTCTTCTTCCAGAGGACGGAACTCACTGCGCTTGGTGCAGGAACCCAGAAGCAACAAAAGAGGCAGGCACCCAAGGTATCGACGCATAAAAACAGGATCGCATTTACAATAGAAGAAGCGTGGGCGCGTAGCTCAGTTGGATAGAGCATCAGCCTTCTAAGCTGAGGGTCCCAGGTTCGATCCCTGGCGCGCCTACCACTATAAATCCGTGTCCGGAATATACCCCTCCTCCTCGATCCCGGCAATCCGTGTCCGAGTGGCGATTGGCAACAATCCGCCTCGGGACTATACGTTTGCCCAGACCTTTCGCATTGGACGTGTGGCTGAATGTGAGTTGCAGATTGACGACCCGCACGTCAGCCGGCAGCATGCCAGTGTTGCCTTCGCCAATGGACAGTGGTGGATTCAGGACAACAATAGCGCGAACGGTATCTGGGTCAACGGCCAGCGCGTGCAGACCCTTGCTATCGGACAGACCATCACGTTCCGTATGGGGGTCGAAGGGCCCTGGGTCGTCATGCAGGTAGAGCAACCGGCCGCCGCCCAGCAACCTTCTATGCAGGTGCCAGCCGCGCAGCCGATTGGCGGCGAGACAAAGATGATTGCCAGCTACGCGGAAAAATATCTGCATGGCAATTCGGATGCCCCGGCCGGCGAGCGGACGATGATGATTCGCAAGGCTTTCACGCAGGTCCAGAAGAAGCAAAAGCGAAAGTTTGGCGGCGTTATCGCTGGATTGGTCGTCCTCCTACTAGGAGTCGGCGGGTTTGCCTGGTATAGGGACCAGCAGGTGCGCAAGCAGACCGCGATGGCGCAGGAGTTGTTCTACTCCATGAAGTCGCTGGATGTGGACATTGCCAATGTCGAACGGCTGGTATCGGAGTCCGGTGGCCCGCAAGCCGCCGAGCAAATTCGCAAATTCCGTGAACGGCGTTCGGCAATGGAAAGCCAGTACGACAAGTTCCTTTCCGGTCTGAAGCTTTACGATAAGCAGTTGTCGGAAGAAGAGCGGCTGATTCTCCGTATGGCGCGCGTTTTCGGGGAGTGCGAACTGGCGGCTCCTCCCGAGTTCATTACTGAGGTAAAGAGCTACATCAAAAAGTGGCAATCGTCGTCGCGCTACAAGACCGCCGTCGACCGTGCCATTACCAACGGCTACAACGTCCGCATTGCGAAGGAGTTTCTGGACCGGGGTCTGCCGCCGCAGTTTTTCTATCTGGCGATGCAGGAGAGCAACTTTGAGCCCCTAATCAGCGGGCCGATGACGTACAAGGGCCACGCCAAGGGAATGTGGCAGTTTATTCCGGAAACCGGCGAAAAGTACGGTCTTAAGACGGGTCCGCTCTTCGAATTTCCCCGCCCCGATCCTGGAGATGATCGCCACAACTGGGAGAAGGCGACGGTGGCGGCCAGCCGCTACATAAAGGATATCTATTCCACCGACGCGCAGGCTTCTGGGTTGCTCGTCATTGCGTCTTACAATTGGGGCGAACATCGCATTATCAAGCTTCTGCAGTCCATGCCCGCTAACCCGAAAGAACGCAACTTCTGGCAGGTTCTCGCCAAGTATCGTGACAAATGGCCGAATGAGACGTACGACTACGTCTATTACATTTTTTCGGCCGCCGTTATCGGCGAAAATCCCCGTCTATTCGGCTTCCAGTTTGACAACCCCCTCGCGCACCTGGAGAGCCGCTAACCTACTTCCGACTGTTTCGACTGGTGGAACGTCCCAACAGGATGCTGCGCCTCCGTGACGTAAGACACGCCATTCTTGTAACCATAGCGGCGAAAATCGAAGTCTTCCAACACACCAGCCATCGCACAGAACGCCGCATCCGAACGCCACGCGCCGTTGTTTCCCTCACGGTAGAAAGAACGAGCGCCGGCGCGGGTAAAATTCTCAAATTTTGTCATATGCCAGACAAATTCCGGCTCGAGTTTTGGTGTTTGGCTTAGAAAGTTGCAGAGATTTTGCAGCGCCAAAGGCGAAAGAACCAAGTCCTCATATCGCAAGAGGATGGTACGGCCTTGCGACTCTTCGATCACACGAAGTGCCGTATCGTAGAAAGAGCAATAAGAGTCGAGATGATGACGAACGGAACCCGAGTCGAACGGTTCATCGGGCTCCCAACGACTGGTCCATACGCGATAGTAGCTATAGACCATCGCCAGCGGATCACGGATTAGAATACAGGCTCGTTCATTCGTAGCCGGCGCTTCGGGTAGCCCGTGAGCGCCATTCCGTTCGTGGTCCAGAATCAGCGGGCTCTGTTTGCCGCAGTTGGCGCGCAAACTGAGCGCATAAAGCGCAAGCGGGTTCAGCTCATTTTCCCTGTCCCGGGCCTCCGCATCACCCCGCAGGTGAACGCCTCGCTCCGCCGCCCCCGGTTCGGAACGCCATTGTACGCCGCTCCAGTCCTCCAAATTGTTCTCGTCTGTGTCATACAACGCACGAATGCAATGGGTGAGATAGTGACTTCCGCAGCGGGGATAAGAGAAGATTGCCAACACGCGCGGCTTTGCCGGCGCATTTGGTGAATAAACCTCAATCATCATCCAAATGATGACGAAAATCTGCACGGAAAGTCGCGCGGAAAGGTCAAGAAATTCGGGAATATTGCCTTAGGTAGGCTATCGAATTTCCGAAACGGGCCCGTCAACATCTCGAAGCCGCAGCAGGATTTCCTTCCGTGTCTCCAGTTCGCTCTCCGGAAACGGAAAACTTGCAGCCGCCATCCGTTCCACCGTCTGTTTTTTGCCGATCTTTTCCCCCGTGCTCACGGAAACCGCAAGCTTATCGCCCAAAGCCGGGAGCGCCGGAAACAAGGTCTTCGCGTCTATCTCGGGAATAAACTGGCCAATCTCTTTCCGCCCGTCCGCCATCGTCACCTCGATCTCGGTGGTTTTCAAAACGAAGGGATAGTCGGACGGATTCGTGATCCGGAAATCGAGTACAACCACGCTGCGGGAGGAACTAAGGGCCGCCACTCGCGTTTTACGAATGCTGCCCTCCAACTCCAGATGAGTTCCCCGCGTGGCAAACAATCCGCCGCCAATAAGCGCACCAATGACGAGAAGACCAATGCCCGCGCAGATAAGAAGTGTCCGGCTCGGCATTGGCTATTCCCTATGAATGCCTCTGCTCGGCCACCTGGATCATCATTTCCATGCACTGGTGCGACCGGCGAATCTGTTCCTCGCCGAAAATATGGCACTCGAGTCCTACCTGTCCGGAGTATCCGTCTTTTTCCAATGCCGTATAGATAGCCGCCCAATCCAAATAGTCTGACGGGAACTCCTTTAGGATACTCTTGCCCTTTACCTGTACATTCCAAACTTTCTTTTTCGGCAACAACGAGTACCCATGCGGAAATACCTCTTCCTTCATGTGGTGCCCGTTCAAAGGATCCCAATTGATCCCAAAGGCCTTGGAGGGAATGGCCTTCATCGCCGCCGCCAGTTCGGCGCAGGTTGCCACGTTGCAAGCAACTTCGTTTTCTAACAGTAATTTGATGCCTTCTTTTTCGGCTACCTTTACCATCGGACCGAACACATCATAGACGCGCTGCATCGTCTTCTCCGGTTCCGCCGTGCGCAGGAACGCAAAAATTCGCACTTTGTCACAACCCAGTATCTGGGAGGCCCGAATCGATTTGTGGAGCGTTTCCATCCGGTTGTCAAAAGACTGCTGATCCCGCGCTGTCCGTTTCTCCTTCTGCTCGGGAGTTTCAGTCCGCTGACGGACGTACTCTGTTCCAGGGAGTGCGAACTTGCACTGTCCCGAATTGAAAAACGACACTTTGACGCCATTCGCCGCAAACTCTTTCGCCGCAGCCTTCAATTCGGCTTCCGTCAAATCCGAGTAGTGTTTTTTCAGACCGGGCACTCCGCGCACTTCCAGGTACCGAAGCCCGTACTTCTTTGCAAAATCGAAATTTTCCGCTGGGGTCTTACCGCTTTCGTCTGTGATAGTGGACAACCGGGAGCGATCAAGTTTCGTGGATTTAGCAAAAAGCGTAGTAGCGGACAAGCCAAAGCCCGCGTGAAAAAACTGTCTGCGATTCATCACCCGCAGATTAGCACAGACATTTCACCGCTGCGGCCTAGTCTCCCATCAGGCGGCCGTAATCGCTGAGCCCTGGCATATGGTCGCAGACGGCCTTGATGGATGCCGTCAACGGAATGGCAAGAACCAATCCAATGCCGCCCCACAAAAACCCGAAGAACATTAAACCAATAGTCACGGCGAGCGGATTCAAATGGACGCGGGAGCCCACAAGCTTCGGATAGAGCAGATTCAAGGCCAGCAAATGAAAGAAAGCGACTGTAGTGCCGATCACCAGATAGTCAGCGACATTGTCATAGACCGTTAACGCGGCCAGAAACGGCGGAATGATGGCCAACGGTAGACCAATGTAAGGGACCAAGCTGAGGAAGCCGCTCATAGGTCCCACAATCAGCCAATAGGGCACCTTCACCACCCAGAAAAAACCCATTGATACCAGGGCCAGCAAAATACCCAGGATGAAGTTGCCCACAACATACGCGCGCGCCATCCGCGCAATGCCGTCCAGCGTCGCCGCGGCAATGCCGCGTGCCTCTCCCTGAAATACCCGCAAGAAGTTGTGAAGGAAGTGGTCTCGCCAACTCAGCATGAAGTAGACCAGGAACGGCACGAACGACGCCATCAACAGGATGTCGTAAAACTGATGCCAGTTGTCGTAAACATAGTCGACCACGGGAGAGCGCTCCGACTTAATGCGGACCTCCTGCACAGGGGGAGGAAGCAGGGGGGCCATCGGCGGGTCGGTTGCACGTCGGCGGCGAACCGGTTGCTGCTTCTGCGCCTCGGCCTGCTGCTGGGCCAGTCGTTCCTGATCCCGGAGCCGGCGGGGCGTCAGCACATCGTTGATCGTCTTTTCGAACGATTCCACTTCCACGATCACTTTTTCCGTGATCTGGCTGATCCTTTGGCTATAGGTCGGCAGTTCTTCCCAAATGCCGGCCGCCTGCGAATAAGCGAGCAGAGCACCGGAATAGAGAACCACCAGGGCCAGACTACAAACCAGAAAGCTGGCAAATCCGCGCGGCAAACGGAGGCGGATAAAGAGGTTAACCACCGGCTCCAGGATGAAGGCGATGAAGATGGAAAGCAGCAGGGTAACGATGAATAGGCGGCCAAAATACAGCAGTGCCGTCAACACGCCGAAGGTGAAGAGGATGCCCCCGGTGTTGCGGATCTGCAATATAGATGGGGTTGTGGATTCCTGAACCGCCAAGCTGCCCCGCTTACACGTTACTTTAACATGGCGCTCCCGCTACGACTTTATAATTGAATAGAATGCGGATTTTGGCGGTGGACTATGGGCGGAAACGGATAGGGTTGGCGATCAGCGATCCGTTGGGCGTGATGGCCCATGGAATGGAGACGCTGCAGCGCCGGAGCCTGCGCAAGGATCTCACCCAGTTGTGTGCCTTGATCCGGGAGCAACAGGTACGTCTGCTCGTGGTCGGCAATCCATTGCACCTCGATGGATCACCGAGCGAAATGAGCCAGGAGGCGGAGTCGTTCGCGTCGCGGCTCTCCGAACAGTGCGGCGTTCCCTACCGGATGTGGGATGAGCGTCTGACTTCCCAGGAGGCGGGTCATCTCCTGCGGGAGACCGGGCGTTCTGTACAGCGCGATGGCGGCGTGGACCGCTTGGCGGCGCAGATTATTCTTGATAGTTTTCTGGCGGCGCAATGAAACGGATACTCTCCCTTACCGCGATTCTGCTCGTCCTGCTGGCGGCGGCCGTCGCCTACTCCGTCCATCGCCCATACCAGGGTTTTTCCCAGGATCAATTTGTTGAATTCCCCAAGGGGACCGGGACAATGGAGATGGCCCGTCGCCTGGCAAAAGCGGGCATTATTCCCACGCGTTGGCATCTGCTCGCGGCCAGGGCGTTACGCCCAGGCCAGCGCTGGCAAGCAGGCGAATACCGCTTTTCCAAACCCGCCAGCCCCTGGGAAATTGCCGGCCGATTGCAGCGTGGGGACGTATATCTGGTCGAACTGCGGATACCGGAAGGCTACAACCTTTTCGATATCGGCAGCGTCGTGGAACAGGCCGGCCTGGGAACTTCCGCGGATTTCGTCTCCGCGGCCCGTAGACCGGGTATGATCCGCGATTTGGCTCCGCAGGCCCCCTCCCTGGAAGGGTTCCTGTTCCCATCCACCTACCACGTCCCGAGAAAAATCAACGCGGAAACCCTCTGCCGGCTATTTACAGATCAGTTCCGGAAGGAATGGAAGGCGGCCGGGGGCGGCAATGACAATGTTCTCGCCACGGTTACCCTCGCTTCCCTGGTAGAAAAAGAGACGGGTGTATCCGAGGAACGCACGCTCGTCGCCGGCGTTTACAAACAGCGGCTTGACAAGGGGATGCGGTTGGAGGCCGACCCCACCACCATTTATGCGGCCATGCTAGAGGGAATTTGGCGCGGCACAATTTACAAGTCCGATCTGCAACGTCTGCATCCGTACAACACCTACGCTGTCGCCGGCCTTCCGCCAGGGCCGATTGCCAATCCCGGCCGCGCCTCCCTAGCCGCCGCGCTCCGCCCCAAGGAGACCGAGTTTCTTTACTTCGTCGCAAAAGGCGACGGTTCCGGCGGACACAACTTCTCTAAGACCTACGCTGAACATTCGCGCGCGGTCCAGGCCTGGAGGCGCGGCCGGGCGGACTAACATGCCTTCCGTCCAGGCCAGACTCGAACGCTGGTTGCAGGAGCGCGGCCTCACTTCCGCCGGCCCCGTCGAGCTTGCCGAGTTGCTCCAGGTACTGGCGCCGATTCAGGAATCAGAGTTGCGCCGTCGCCTCCGAGCCACCGGCATCGCTCTCCATCCGATAGCCGCGGGCGTCGATCAGGACTCGTTTCCTGCGCTCCGTAGCACGCTGCTCGCCCTCGCCCAGGCCTATGAGACGGCAGCCGGACCCGGAGAACGACAAACCATCCGCCGGATCGTCATAACCGCCAAAGATCATGCAAAACTGGCGGCGCGCAATCCGCGCGTGGCGCCAGCGCACCGGGAAGAGAAAGAGGAAATGGTCGCCTGGATGTTGACTTGGCTGGAAAATCCGTCCATATTTCCGCTTTGGGCCGCATTACGCGCCCAAAATCGGCCGGAATTCGATCTCTGATAACAAGCCTATTGACGGAGGGTGCACCCGCCCGTTTATACTCGTGGTTTCTACCGCCCTGTGCAACGCTCCGAAGCCATCCCGTCGATTCCGCTCTTGAGCGCCAATCGGGACCTATCCGATCCGCTGGCGCCTCGCCGCGAAGCTGCCATGTTTTACGGCCTGTTTCTGCGCGGCCATAGCGTAGACTCCCTACGCCGTGACATCGACGTACCCATGGACCTTCTGAAAAAGTGGATGCATGGCCGACAGTACGACCACGATAATTTCCGGGACAACCTGAAGCAGCTCTATCACTACCGCAAACAGGTACTGGCAATCTTTGATCAATTGGTACTCAACGAGCCACGCCGCGCCCGCGTACAGTAGGAAGATGAGATTGCCGCTGTATCAGGTTGACGCGTTCACCACGCGGCGTTTTACGGGCAACCCGGCTGCTGTTTGCCCGCTCCCTCGTTGGTTCCCCGACCCGTTGCTCCAGCAGATTGCGGCAGAGAACAACCTCGCCGAAACCGCTTATATTGTCCGGGAACCTGAAGGTTTCCGGATTCGCTGGTTTACACCCACCGTGGAAGTGGACTTGTGCGGCCACGCCACCCTCGCGGCCGCCTATGTGCTGATGGATTGCCTCGGCTTCGGTGGAGACCGCGTTACCTTTCACAGCCGCTCCGGGGCTTTAACCGTCGACCGCGCCAGCGAGTTGTACACCCTCGACTTCCCCGCCCGCCCCGGCCAGCCCATCCCTTTCGATCCCGCCGTTTCCGCCGCGCTCGGCGAACCTCCCGAGGCGCTCTTTCTGGCCCGCGATCTACTCTGCGTTTACCGGACCGCCGCGCAAGTGCGCGCCTTACAACCCAATTGGGAGGCGCTGGCCGCACTGGAACCTTTTGCCGTAATCGTTACCGCGCCTGGCGACGATTGCGACTTCGTCTCCCGTTTTTTTGCCCCTAAGCAAGGCATCGATGAGGATCCGGTGACCGGCTCTGCGCATTGCACGCTGGCGCCGTATTGGTCCGGACGTCTCGGAAAGTCCAGTCTTTTCGCCCGTCAGGTCTCCGCTCGGGGCGGCGAACTCTGGTGTGAAAGCCGCGAAGACCGCGTCCGGATCAGCGGGCATGGCGCACTCTATCTCACTGGATTTATCGAAGTCGACTGACTCGCAGGTCGAGTGAGAGCCGGAACCAGGGCGGATGGCTGCGGACACGTGCGCGCGGACACAACTGGCGAAGTTCGGTGGGAGTAAAGGCGGCGCCCACGCTGATGACGCCGTCCGACACGGTAATGGGGTGCCAACCTGCGATCCACCGCGTCGCCGGCAAGAAACAGGCAGCCAGCGGATGCCGGTGCAGATCGACGGCGACCACCGCCGTCCGCGCCGTCTCTTCCCAGGCCGCCAGAATCTCCCGCACCTGGTCGTCAGTAAAGTGGTGCAGAAATAGCGTCGAAATCACTATATCGACACTGTTGCGCCGCACGGGCCACTCAAATACGTTGCCCGCAACCCGCCGGCCTTGGCCCATTCGCAGAAATCGTTCCGCCGCATCGAAGGCAATAAATGTTGCCCGTGGATAACGCCGGCGCAATTGCCGGATCGTTGCTCCATCCGCCGCTCCCACATCGAGTACAGTTGCCTCGGGATTGGCTCGTAAATAAGGGTCCAGAACCGAGAACAATACGCTATTTCCCCCCAGCCACCGATTGATGCGCGCCAAGTCTCGCAAATTCTCCGCCACTTCGAGATCGGGAGCGGTTTCCATCCGTTCGGGCTGGAGTCTGCGTGGCATGATAAGGAGGATATGGATATTGTGACAGGCAACATCGGCTGGATCGAGGTCGTCTGCGGACCGATGTTTTCTGGCAAAAGCGAAGAACTGATTCGCCGCCTGCGCCGCGCAAAAATCGCCCGGAAACGGGTCCAAGTCTTCAAGCCCCTACTTGACAACCGCTACTCCGCGGACGAGATTGTCTCCCACTCCGACGCTCGCATGTCGTCTCAAGTCATTGACGATGCCAAGGATGTCCTTGCGCTGCTCGACTGGCGCACGCAGGTTATCGGTTTCGACGAAGCAAACTTCCTGGGCCCGCATCTGGTGGAAATTGCCCAACAGTTGGCGGACAGTGGAAAACAAGTGTTAATTGCCGGACTCGACACCGATTTTTTGGGACGGCCGTTCCCGCCCATCCCGGAGTTGTTGGCGCTGGCCGAGTCGATCACCAAAACTCTTGCTATTTGTATGCGTTGCGGCAATCCGGCGAAGCATACGCAACGTCTGGTGGAAAGTGAAGATCTCATCGTCGTTGGTGCCGCCGGCCTTTATGAGGCCCGTTGCCGCCGCTGCTTCGAGCCCGGAATCCCTAAACAGGAATACCTCGAATTTGCCCGTCCCGGCAGAGACCGGCAGACGGGCTAGAGCATATGGAACGCAATCTGGCCCCGTTGCATCCTACTGTGCATGTGGGTGATAGACTGTTAGCAATCCGCACCAGTCCTTGGTGAACTCTTGTTTTCACCCCTTGTGGGAGAGGAGGACTTCCGAACGTGAACCCGAATCAGCCGAGCTATATGCCCCCGCCACCGCAACCGAGCGGCGGAGGTTTGAAGATTCCGATCCTGTTTGGATCCGTACTTGCCCTACTCGGGGCGAACGTGTATCTGTTTACGCAACTGGATCGAACGAAGGGAGACGTCAAAGCGTTGCAGAATTCCCTGAAATCAGAGATTCAGGAAGTGCAACAGTCTGCGGCGGTCTCGGCTCGCGCCAGCAAGGAACACGCTAATCAGCTTCGCGATGAATTGGAAGCGGCCCGCCGCGCGCAGGCGATGGCTGTCGGCCAGGCCAAGCTCGACGCGGAGAAGAAAGTGCAGGAGTTGGAAAAGACTCTCAAGCAGGAAAATAAGGTCATCGCGGGCGAGTTGACCTCCAAGATTTCTCAGGTGCAGGAACAGACCCAGGCCGTCAACAGCCGCGTAGGCGAAGTCTCCACCGAAGTGGGCGCCGTTAAAACCGAAGTCGCCAGCACCAAAACAGAATTGGAAAAAACCATCGGCGATTTGAAGCGGGTTCGCGGCGATCTGGGCGAACAGAGTGGACTAATCGCGACCAATGGCAAAGAGTTGCAGGCGCTCAAGGCGCTTGGCGAACGGAATTACTTTGAATTCCGGCTGCCCAAAGCCAAACAACCGCAGCGGGTGGGCGACGTCATGTTGACGCTGAAAAAGTCGGACCAGAAGAAGAACAAGTTCACGATCGAACTGGTGGCGGACGACAAGAAGGTGGAAAAGAAGGATAAGTCGATCAACGAACCCCTGCAATTCTATACGTCCAAGGCGCGCCAACCCTACGAAATTGTCATTAATGAGGTGGGTAAGGATCTGATTGTCGGCTATCTGGCAACACCAAAGGTCCAGAACGCCCGCAACTAGTACGGATTATTCCGGCAGTAAAGGGAGGGACGAGACGAAAGTCTTTTCCCTCCCTTTAATTTTGAGCCCGGCCGCCGGACTCGCTAGCGTCAGCAAATAGGGAGAACGGATCGTCTCCAGAATCGTTTCCGCTGGGCGGCGCTCCCGCAGCCAAAAGGCTGCGCCGCCAGTCCGCGCGGCAATCCCGGGAAAAGTCCAGCGGCCTGAGCCGTGCAGATACACGGGATAGATAGCAATTCTCTTCTCCCGCGCCTTCTCTACCACCTCGTTCTCCTGCACCCGGTTTGGCCCTTCGATCCCCGCGGTTACCAGCACCACCACCCGCCGGTAGCCTTCAGCGGGAAAGGGCATATCCAGGGCGGCCGCAAGGCCATCCAGCAGGTGGGGATCGCCGGCGAATTCCAGAGCGGATACAGCCATCAATGCTTGGCTGCGTTCCGCCGTAAACGCTTGCCCAACAATCGCTTCCCGGCCCAACGCCCACACTGCCATCCGGTCCCGCGGACGCAATTGCCCGGCCAGCGCGGCCGCGGCGTCCTTTACAACACCCCCCGCTGCGGACGCATCCACGGCCAGCAGCATCGCCACCGGCAAATTCGAAACCTCAGCCGATTCCACACGCACCGGAGACAGGAACGATTCCGCTGTCAGGCCGGATACAGGCGCCCCCGAATCACCGTCCAGTACGGTTACCAGCACCTGGACCGCTGCCAGCAGGGCTCCCGCGCCAGGCATTATTCCGCCGATTTGGCGCGCGGCGAATCTTGCTTGGGTACGTCGTTGTTAACGCGTACCTTGACGCCCGTGTCCAGCTTGGCCAACTGCGTCAAAGCCACCGTCTCGCCGTTTTCAATGCCTTCTAGAATCTCCACATCGGACTCAAACCGGTCACCCAGCCGGACTTCCCGCGATTCCACAACGCCGTCCTTCACCACAAAAGCCTTATTGGCGCCCAGAACGTAGTAGACAGCCCGCTGCGGCAACACGGTCACCTTCTCCGTGTGCGAAGTTGGCACATGCGCCTTCGCGTAAGACCCCGGTTTCAATTCACCAACACCGTTCTCGACCAACACTTCCGCCACAAACGTCCGTTTTGTCTGGTCGACCGTCGGGGCAATCCGCCAGATTTTACCCTGGAACTTCCGACCCTGGAATGCTTCCACACTAATGTCCACCGTCTGATTCAACTTGATCCAGGGAGCCTGACGCTCCGGAATCTCGACGCGCAGACGGATCGGGTCCGTTTTCACCAAAACGAAGAGCGGCGTATTCGCCCGCAGGAACTGTCCAACTGTCACCTGACGTTCTTTTACATAGGCCTTGAACGGCGCTTTCACCGTCGTATCGCGCAATTTTTTCCGCTGCAGGTCGAGCACGGCCCGGAACCGTTCCACCTCCTGGACCAGATTGCGGGTCTGATTGATGGTCGAATCGTAGGCCGCCTTCATCGCCAGTTGCCGTGCATTGGCCTGATCCAGATCGCTCTTCGCGCCGATATTCTGGTCCACCAGACTGCGGATTCGTTTCAGACGCTGGTCGGCTTCAAAGAGTTCCGCTGCTGCGCGCCGCACATCCGGAGCCAGCCGCACATCGGTTAGGCGTTCCTTATCCGTCTTCAGGCCCAGACGTTCCATCGACTGCCGGAGTTGCGCTTCGGACTGCGCCACTTGGTAGCGCTGTTCTTCATCATTGATCCGCACCAAGACGGCGCCTGCCGGCACCAAATCACCCAGGTCATGCTTCACCTCTTCCGCGCGGCCTTCGATTTCCGCTGAGATGATCGCCTCGTCCATCGGGTAAAATGTCCCCACGGACTCAACAACCCGTTGTACGTCCCGGCCCTTTGCCAACGTTGTCTGCACGGAAACCGGCCCATCCTGCTTC
Organism: Bryobacteraceae bacterium; assembly: GCA_035714175.1. Classification (GTDB taxonomy): domain Bacteria; phylum Acidobacteriota; class Terriglobia; order Bryobacterales; family Bryobacteraceae. The sequence continues at coordinate 13,836 of DASTML010000092.1, forward strand.
GCCGCCGCCGGCTGCAGCACCTGTTTGTTGCAGCCGGCCAAGCCAGCAACGGCAATGAAAACCAAAAACCGAGAAAATTGCATTATTAGATTTCCGTAATGAAGACGAAGAACAGGCGAACCAAGCACCGGACAGGTTACGCGCAAGGCAGCGGCCAGGGAAATATAGAATATAGCAGTGACGGCAACGTACAAGAAAGTCTGTATCTGATACCGGCGCCGGCCGCCACGGACCAACCGAATCGATGAATCCCCGTGTTTGGGCTGCGGCGGCCCTCCTCTTCCTTGCACACCTGGTACAGAGTTGGCGGATACTTCTCCCCGGCATCACGCCTTATCCCGGCTCCATTGAGAGCGGCTATGCCTATATGGCGAAGCTGTTTGCCGCCAACCCGAACTACCTCACTTGGAATCCGCTCCAATACGGCGGCATTCCCATGCACTACGTGTACCTGCCTCTTTTGCCCTACGCAAACGCCCTCATCAGTTGGCTGGCGCCGTGGGCCGCCGTTACCGATATCCATCGCGCCGTATGCGCGACGGCGCTCTTCCTCACCCCGGCCGCTGTTTTCCTGTTTATTCGAGATTGGACAGGCCGGCCGTGGCCCGCATTCTATTCGGCGCTTGTGTTGCTCGTGATTTCTCCGCTGTATTGGATGGTGGAACCCATCCGGTTGGATCGCGGCATCATGGACGTTCCCTGGCGTGTCCAGGTCCTCATTAAGTACGGCGAGGGTCCGCATACCGTCGGGATATTGCTGTTGTTCACGGCGTTAATCCTTGTTCGGCGCGCGGCCCTGCGTCCCGGGTTTGCCGCCCTTCTCGCCGCCGCAATATCGCTTGCCGCCACGGTGTTGACAAATTGGGTCGCCGGCCTGGCCCTCGCCTTTGCGGTACTGATGTTGTTGCTCGCCAATGCCGGCGACCAGTCCTTCCGATGGCGCCGGGTATTGCTGGCCGGGTTGCTTGGGTACGCGCTCGCCGCCTTCTGGCTCACGCCGTCATTCATTGCGCAAATGGCATACAACTGGCCGCAGGACGCCTTCGGATTTCAGTTTCAATGGTTAGAGCGGGCGGCGATGGCCGCGTGGGCAGCCGGACTGTTGCTTATCCGCTACTCCTTCCAACGGCTGCCGCACCGCCGCTACCTCTGCTGGGTAACTCTATGCGTTTACGGCTACGGGCTGCCGGTTCTACTCTTCTATCGGTCCGGAATTAACGCATTTCCGGAGGCGCGCCGGTACGCATTGGAGTTTGAACTCTGCCTTCTATTGCTGGTGGTGGAATGCTTCCGGCTCTCGCTTGCCAGTTCACGCTTCGCAGTACGCGCCGCCGCTTCACTGGGACTGCTCGTTCTTCTGCTGCAACAAACGCCGGCCATCACGCGCACGCTTTCCCACGGGTACCGGAAATGGCAGCTCGCCAGTGTCGAGTCTTCCCAGGATTACCGCATCGCCACGGCGCTCAACAACCTCCATCCCGCGGGACGTATCTTTGCCTCCGGAGGTACACGATTCCGGCTGAACGCCTGGTATCCGATTCCCCAGGTGGGCGGCGTTTTTGAGACAGGACTGAAGACGCGGACGCCCGTCGAAATCGCCTACCAGGTCCGCACGGACTTGGGCCTTGCGCCAGGGACCGAAGCCGAGGTCTCCATATTGCTGCTGCGCGCCTACGCGGTGGAGTATGTAGTCATCCAGGGCCACCGCTCGTCGGATTATTATCGGGACTTCAAAAATCCACGGAAATTCGAAGGCGTATTGGAAAAGGTGTGGGAGGAAAAAGATGATGCAATTTTCCGGGTAACGCCGGTGCGCTACGCGCACATCATTAAACCGGAAGAGATTCCCGCCGCGACCGTCCGGAACAGCGATTGGAAACCCTGGTACCCTTACGTGAACGCCATGCTCGATCCGGCTCGACCCGTACTCCAGCTTCGCTGGACTGACGCCAGCCGCGCCTCGATCACCGGAAAGCTCGGCCGGGGCGCCCAGGTCGCCTTCGCCATCCCGTGGGATCCCAACTTTCGCGCTTTTCAGAATGGACAGCCCGTTCCTTTGCACGCCAGCGCCGCCGGACTTCTCTATACGGCCCCATTGCCCGCGGATTCCGAGGCCATGGAACTACGCTTCGTACCTTCGGCCGAAGAGATAGCCTGCGCTCTGCTTAGTCTCGCCACTGCCGTTTGGTGCGGTTTCCAGCTTCGGAAGAAAAGGACCGCCTGAATCATGCGGACGTTTCTTATCATCGTACGCCGCGCCTTTATCAACTCCTGGCTCGATGGATGTATGGGCATTGCCAAGGGAGCAGCCTACTCCGGGCTGCTCAGCCTGTTCCCCGTCCTTTCTTCGCTCGCCGCGATCCTGGTTCAGGCTAACGCGGAAAGGGTATCGCAATATCTGGCGCGCTTCGCTTTTGAAGTGGTGCCGCCCGGCGCCGCCGAGCTGATTGAACGCCAATTCGCCGAACGTGGCGCACAGCCGCTTTCGCTGATTGTGGTCGCCGTTCTTCTCTCCGCCTGGGCCGCGTCATCGCTCATGGCTACGCTCATGGAAGGATTCCGGGCGGCCTACCGGTTGCCCGGCGGCCGAGGTATCGTGCAGGACCGTATTGTCGCCTTCGCGCTCGTTTTCATCTCCGCCATGCCGGCCGTCGCCGCATCGGCCTTCCTGGTCTTCGGCGACAAACTAGAGCAGCAACTGCTGGCGATGGCCGGCTGGATCGACTCGGGAGGCAACATCGCCGCGGGCGTGCTGATTGCCAGCAAAATCATCCGCCTTTTCATCGTGTTCGGCGCTGTGGTGCTCACCACGGGTCTCCTCTACTACGTAGGACCCAACCGCCCGCAAAAGTGGAAATACATTTGGCCGGGAGCCTTTGTCGCCACGGCCCTTTGGCTGGCGGTTACCATCATTTTTGCCTGGTACGTGCGGAACCTGGCGAACTACAACGTCATGTACGGCAGCATAGGCGGCGTCATCGCGCTGATCGTGTGGATGTACCTCCTGGCGGCTATCGCCCTGTTCGGCTGTGAGTTCAATGCCGAACAGGAGCGGGTTCATACGGCTCCTGCACCTTCTACACTGTAAGAATGCAATTTCAGGTCGGCGTCTCCTACAGTCCGCGAGGGGATCAGGGGACCGCCATCGCGGGTCTGGTGGAAGGCGTTAACGACGGGAAACAGCACCAAGTGCTGTTGGGCGTTACAGGATCCGGCAAGACATTCACCATGGCCAAGGTCATTGAGGCCTCGGGCCGCCCCGCCATCGTCCTGGCCCACAACAAGACCCTGGCTGCCCAGCTCTATCACGAATTTAAGACATTTTTTCCGAACAACGCCGTTGAATACTTTGTCAGTTACTACGACTACTACCAGCCCGAAGCCTATATCCCCAACTCCGACGTCTACATCGAAAAAGAATCCACCGTCAACGACGAATTGGACCGTCTCCGCCTCTCCGCCACCCGTTCGCTCTTTGAACGCCGCGATTGCGTCATCATTGCCAGCGTAAGCTGCATCTACGGCATCGGCTCTCCAGAGGCGTACTACGGCATGTTGCTGATGCTCGAAAAGGGCATGCGCGTCACGCGGAAGGATCTGCTGGCCCGGCTGGTGGAACTGCTTTACGAACGCAACGACCATGAATTCCGCCGCGGTACGTTCCGGGTTCGCGGCGACGTCGTCGAAATATTCCCCTCGTACGATGAAAACGCGATCCGCATTGAGCTGTGGGGTGACGAAGTCGAATCACTCGCCCACATTGACCCATTAACAGGCACTATCCGTCAAAGTCATAACCGCGTTCCCATCTATCCCAAAACCCACTATGTCCTGAGCGAAGACATGAAGGAAAAGGCCATGGGGACCATTAAGGAAGAACTGGAATGGTGGCGCGGCGAACTCGAAAAGCAGGGCAAGCTCATTGAGGCGCAGCGCATTCACCAGCGCACCATGTTCGATCTGGAGATGATCAAGACCATCGGCTTCTGCCACGGCATTGAAAATTACTCCCGCCACTTCTCAGGCCGGCTGCCCGGCGAAGCGCCGCCCACCCTCCTCGACTACCTCCCCTCCGACCATCTCATCTTCATCGACGAAAGCCACCAAACCATCCCCCAACTCCGCGGGATGTGGCACGGTGACCGCTCCCGCAAGGAGACCCTCGTTCAACATGGCTTCCGTCTCCCCAGCGCCCTCGACAACCGGCCGCTGACATTTGAGGAGTATCAGAACCGCGTGAATCAGGTGGTCTACGTCTCGGCCACGCCCGGTCCCTACGAACTGGATATCGCCAAGGGCGTCACCGTCGAACAGATCATCCGGCCCACCGGCTTGATCGACCCGCCTGTCGAGGTCCGCCCCATCCGCGGCCAGGTCGATGATCTTCTAAATGAAATCCGCATCCGCACGGCGGCGAAGGAGCGGGTCCTCATCACCACCCTCACCAAGCGCATGTCCGAAGACTTGGCCAGCTACTACTCCGAGGTGGGCGTAAAGTGCCAATATCTTCACTCCGAGGTCAGCACGCTCGACCGCATTAAGCTCCTGCGCGATCTTCGCAAAGGCGAATTGGATGCCCTCATCGGCGTCAATTTGCTGCGAGAGGGCCTCGATTTACCGGAAGTCTCGCTCGTCGCCATTCTGGACGCCGACAAGGAAGGCTTCCTCCGTTCCGCCGGCTCGCTCATCCAGACCATCGGAAGGGCCGCGCGGAATTTGAATGGACGCGCTATCCTGTACGCGGATGTTTTGACCGACAGTATGAAATCGGCGATGAGCGAAACCGAGCGCCGCCGCCGGATTCAAACCGATTACAACGAAGCCAACGGCATCACTCCGCAATCGATTAACAAGCCCATCGATATGAGCCTCGTTCGCATTGCTGAATCGGACTACCTGACAATACCGCTGGAACCCGAATCTCCAGAGGCCGAGCTCGACCCGCAACAAAAGTTGCAGTTAATCGCGGACCTGGAACTTCGCATGCGAGAAGCCGCTCGCCAATTTGAATTCGAGAAGGCGGCGCAGTTGCGGGATCGCATAAAGTTGCTAAAATCTCCGGCGCCTTGACCAAAATCGCCGATAAGATTCCAGAAATGAGGAAAACGGCATGACGAGGCGGCGGTGAGGACCAAACCTTGGCTCGGGTTGATTGCCGCGGGTCCGCTAAGCCCCTCCCTTTTCCGCATCGCCAGTCTGTCTCTGTATCTTGGCCCCGTCGTCTCCTCTTCCCTGCGTGTCGCTTCCCGGTTGGCAAACAGGCTGAAAGCAGGCGATGGAGCCGCGCTAGATCAACTGGCGCAAGCCGAACTCATTTTCATTACGGGTCCCGAATCCGGCTTTCAGGAGCTCCTCTCCCTGGCCATTTCCGCGGAAATCAACTGGTCCGGCCGCAGTGTAATCCTTCTCGACTTCCGCCACGACTCCTCGGACCTGGCCCCCCTTCGAGAACGCGGAGCTTCCACCGGCACGCTCGACACGCTCGACGCCTTTCCGGACCTTCGCTTCGTGGCCGATGCCGATGACGATGCCCGCCGCCGCCTGCAACGCTTTGCCGCCGCCTCCGGGACCAGCATCTTCTATATCACCCCTGGGCGGAAGCAATTCTTCTCTGCCGGTTCCGCCTTCACCGGTACTCTCTTCTCCCCGCTGGTTGCCGCCACCGTTGAGTGTCTGAAAAAGTCCGGCCTCACCCAGTCGGAATCGCTCCTCATTGCCGAACGAAATACCCAGCAAACGCTCCGCTCCTGGATCAAGTCCGGAAGGAAAGGCTGGGCGGGAACGCTGCCGGACCGCGACGTGCTCGCCGTCCATCGGCAGTTTCAGGCGCTCCAGGCTGAGAATGATCTGCTCTCCAACTATTTCGCCACGACCGCCCGCCTGGCGCTTCTGCTCTTTGGCGAAGATCCTGCCTGGCTGAATGCGCTCGACGCGCAGTCCCCTGCCGCGCCTTCGGAACATCTCGCCCTCCCACGAAGGACGGAAGCAACAGACGATACGCGATTGCAGCGTTTGGCTGCCGCCGGGCGAATGGCCGCCAACCTCGCGCATGACTGGAACAATCTGCTGACGCTTCTGGCGGCCCAAACGGGCGAAATCGCCGGCGCGCTTCCCCCGGACCATCCTGCGCAACCCCTCACCGCCGCATTGAATAGTTCGCTCGCACACGCCGCGGACACGCCCCGCCGCCTGCTCAACTGGCTCCGGGACGTACCCGGTCTCCAGGAATCCGTCCCTATCAACGACGCCATTCGCCAGGCGCTTCCCCTCGTCCAACTCGCCCTGGGACGCGCTGTCCAGTGTGTTATCGATCTCGACGAAAACCTTCCCCTCGTTCTCCTTGACCGTCCGCTTTTTCAAAACGCCCTCCTGAACCTTGCCAGCAATGCCGCCAACGCGATGGGCGGCCGCGGCGTCTTCACCATTCGCACGCTTCTCAAAAACGGGCAGATCCGCTTGACCCTGGAAGACACGGGACACGGGATGGATGACGAAACGTGCCAGCGCGTCTTTGAGCCCTTCTACAGCACCAGTACACAAGGCGGCGCGGGACTCGGCATGGATACCGTGCAGAGCTTTCTCAACACCCACGGCGCCTCTGTCGAGATTGACACGGCGCCCGGCGAAGGTTGCCGATTCACTATTACTTTTCCACCTCCCTCCTAGATCGCCGTCCCCGAAACCGAATGTTCATCAAATATTCTGCCGCCGCGTAATATGCGGGCTCTATGATGAAATTGTCCCTTTAGCGAGTGCGCGTCACACAAAGCTGACGCTCCCATTCCCCCACTGACGCTCGCGGCCGGTCCCTGTTGTTTTCGGCCCGCGTCGATTTGTCCGCTAAACCTGACCACGCGCCGCGTCCGTGCGCGCCACCCGGATTCTGCCTGGGCGCGCCCCGGCATGCCTCCTCGCGCGGTTGGGCTTTTTCCGAGGAATTTCAGGCTTTTTCATCATGCAACTTACTCTGAAACATCTACTGCTCCTGGCGGCAGCGAGTACTCTCGCGTTCGCGCAAGAGTTCCGGGCCTCCCTCTCCGGCCGTATCACGGACTCCTCCGGAGCCTCCGTCGCGGGGGCGAACATTGCCGCGATCTCCGTGGCCACTAACGTCGCCGCTCCCGCCGTTTCCAATGGCGAAGGTTACTATCAAATTCTCTTCCTGAACCCCGGTGAATACGTGGTGACCGTGGAAAAACAGGGCTTCCAGAAGACTGTGCAGAAGAATCTGGTCCTGCAAGTCTCCGAAAAGGGTTCTCTCGACGTCCAACTCAGCGTCGGCGATGTCGTCCAGACCATGACGGTGGAAGCCAACGCCGGAATCGTCGAAGCCGAAAGCGCCGAACGCGGCCTCACCGTCGACTCCCGCCGCGTGGAAGCCACCCCTCTGCAAGGCCGTAATGTGATCGCGATGGCCTGGACCGCCCCCGGCGTCGCCGTCACTGCCACCGTACAGCGACTCCGCCCCTTCGATATCGGCGGCAGCACCGGCATGTCCATCAACGGGGGCCGGCCCAAAATGAATGAGGTGCTGGTCGATGGCGTCACCGCGCTCGATCGTGGTCAAAACGTCACCTTCATCCCGCAATCGGAAACCACTGACGAAATGCGCGTTCAGACCACCGCCTACGACGCCCAATACGGCTGGACCACCGGCGGCCTGGTCAACATCACCACCAAAAGCGGCGCCAACATGTTCCACGGCACGCTCTTCGAATACTTCCAAAACACCGTCCTAAACGCCAACACGTTCAACAGTAACCGCAACGGCATCCCCCGCCAGGCGTCCAACATCAACACGTTCGGCGGCTCGCTCGGCGGCGCCGTCATCCCGAACAAGCTCTTCTTCTACTTCGGCCACGAACAGATCCGCCAGGTCATTCCCGATCCCTTCGTCACCTCCGTCCCCACCGCCCTCCAACGCAACGGCGATTTTTCCCAGACCTACTACGCCGCCAACGCCGCCGGCGAACGTCTCCTCCAAACCATCTACGATCCCTTCTCCACCCGGACCGTCAACGGCGCCATCGTCCGCGATCCCTTCCCCGGCAATCAGATCGTTCGCGCCCGCATCAATCCGGTCGCCGGCAACGTCCTCGCGCTCATCCCCCAAGGCAACGTCCCTGGCGATCCGCTCACGGGCCTCAACAACTTCACCAACGTCGCCAACACCCGCAAATTCTCCGACATCTACCCCGAATGGAGCGGCCGTGGCGACTATGTCTTTTCCGAAATGACGCGCATGTTCGTCCGCTATTCCCGCAACGCGCTCCAGGAATCACGCGGCTATCGCTACTCCACCACAGACGCCTACAACATCGCCGACACCTCCACCAACAGCCTCTTCACGCGCGACAACCACAACGCCGTCGTCCAATTCACCCGCACGCTGAACGCCTCTACTGTCCTCGACGTCCGCGGCGGCCTCAGCCGCTTCCAATCGCTCCGCGGTTATCCCACGGCGTCCAATTTTGATGTCTCCAGCCTCGGCTTCTCCTCGCTCTTCAAGTCCCACGCAACCCCCTATTTCCCTCGCTTCACCTTTGCCAACTACGAAGGGGCCGGCACCGCGCCCATTAACAAGGACCCCATTTCGCAGACCACCTCCGCGCAGGCGGCCATCTACAAATCCATCGGTCGCCACTCGCTCAAAACCGGCGGCGAATGGCGCCTCATGCGCTACAACGCGCAAATCCAGGGCAATTCGGCCGGCAGCTTCAACTTCACGCAGCAGTTCACCGGAGCCAATGCCTTGGCCGTCGCCGCCGGCAGCGGGAACGCCATCGCCAGCTTCCTGATGGGTACGCCAGCCAGCGGCGTTCTCGACGTGCAAACGCAGCCCGCCCGCCAGCAGCACCTCCTCTCTGGTTTCGTCCACGATGAATTCCGCGTCAGCCAGAAACTCAAGCTGAACCTCGGCCTCCGCTGGGACCTCCGCGGTCCTATCACGGATCGCTTCAACGCCATGCTTGCCGGGTTCAACGCCAACACGCCGGCCGCCATCCAGGCCCCCGGCCTCGACCTCCGCGGCGGTCTCGTCTACGCGGGCGTCAACGGCGTCTCCCGAGGCGTCGGCGGTACGGACTGGAACAACCTTGCGCCCCGCTTTGGCGCGGCCTACCAGTGGAACGCCAAGACCATCTTCCGCGGCGGCTACGCCCTCATGTACGCCCAGACCTTCGACGATCCCGGTACCACGCCCGGTTATAACCGCAGCACGCCCATGGTCGTCTCCGTCGCCTCCGGCGTCCCGGAAAATACGCTCACCAACCCCTTCCCCGGCGGTATTCTCCAGCCCGTAGGCAGTTCGCAGGGTCTGGCCACCAACCTTGGCCAGGGCATATCCTTTGCCGCGGCGGAGCGGACGCTCCCCTACACGCAGCAGTTCTCCTTCGAACTACAGCGGGAACTTCCCTTCCGCCTGTTGCTCAGCGCGGGCTACGTCGGCAGCCGCATAGATGGCCTGCCCGTCTCTCGGTCGCTGAACTATCTCTCCCTGGCCGACATGGCGCTTGGAGCCAATTTCCTCGCGCAGAGTGTCCCCAACCCCATGGCCGGTCTGCTGCCCGGAACGTCCTATAACAACGCCACAATCGTCCGTTCCCAATTGCTGCTTCCCTACCCACACTTCGCCGGCATCACGGAATCGCAGCGCCCCGAAGGCTCCGCCCGCTATGATGCCTTCCAGTTCATGCTCTCCAAGCGCATGTCGAACGGCCTCAGCGCCGGCGTCTCCTACACCTATTCCCGCACGCTGGAGCGCACCGCCTACCGCAACGCCCAGGACACGGAACTCGAAAAGATCGTCAGCGCCTGGGACGTTCCGCAGAGCCTCCAGTTGAACGCGGTCTACGAACTCCCCTTCGGTAAAGGCCGGCAGTTCCTCTCTGGCGGGCCCGGGTTCCTGCGCGGCTTCGTCAGCGGCTGGAACGTCAGCGGCATTGCCCGCATCCAGTCCGGCTGGCCCATCACGCTCGGCGGCAATACTGTGCCCACCGGCGTCACCCCCGTCGCCACTAACCAGAGCCTGGATCGCTGGTTCAACACCTGTACCGTCTCCGCCTCCGGCGTCCGCACCCGCTGCGCCTCTCCGGACGAACCCGCCGCTTGGACCGTCCGTCCCGCCAACACCCTGCAGACCTGGTCCAGCTACATGACCTCCGTCCGGGAACCCGGCCTCTTCAACCTCGATCTGGCGCTCATGAAGCAAACGCAGATCAAGGAACGCCTCTCGCTCACCTTCCGCGCCGAGGCCATGAACGCCACCAACACCCCGCAGTGGCAGAACCGGGTCAATACCGATGTCAACAGCGGCAACTTCGGCGCCATCGTCGGAACCAACGACCAGCGCAACCTGCCCCGCTTCTTCCAGCTCTCCCTCAAACTCGCGTTTTAACCCAAAACCCGAACCACAAAAAGGGGGGCTCCAGCGTCACCGCGCGGAGCCCCCTTTTCTTATGCCGGAATCAGGTCTACAGCGGAGGCCGCGGCAACGCGCCCAGCACGCCTCCCTGCACCTTCACCGCCCGCCGGTATAGTCCGCCCTCGGTCGTCAGATACAAGTTCGATCCGCCGAAAGCGAGTCCGTTCACCCGCCCCTCCGGCGAATGCAGAATTGCGGCGACGCGCCCATTCGCCTCACACATCTGCACGCCGAGCGCCGTCGCGAAATACACCTGGCCAATCGAATCCAGCGCCGCCCCGCGCACGCCGCTCGTCCATCCGGTTTCCGGCAACTCTAACCGGAAGAACGGCTCTCCGTTCTGCAATGCCCCGCCCGCGCCAATCTGGTACGACCACGCAAACCGCCCGCCGGCATCCGTCACCACCAGCATCGCCTCGTCCGGAGAAAGCGCAATCCCCGAAGGCGTCATCATGTCCAGCTCCACCGAACCGCCGCCCACCTTCCCCGCCCGCTTCTTCGCCCCGTCCACATAGAAAATGTCGCCCTTCGTTGTCGCCGCCAGCGCCGTTGCCGTCATCTTTGCAAGGGTCTTTTCTCCCGACGGTCCATAGGAAACAATCCGCCCCGCTTCGGCTGCGTAAACGCGCCCGTCGCCGCCCACCGCCAGCGCCGTCACAGCACCGGCGGTCTTCTGAAATAGAGCCGCCGCGCCGTTCTCCACCTTGTAAATCCCGCCCGGTGCCGCAAAATAGACCACCCCGTTCAGCCCAGCCACCGGCCCCGTCGCACCGTCCTTCACCTTCTCCCAGGGAGTTCCCGCCGCCACAACGGACGACACCTTGCCGCGCGTGTCCCAACCCGGCCCGTTCAGCGCGGCCGGCTCCCGCACCGTGATCGGTTCCGGATAGCCGCGCCACAGCCATCGCAACGCGTCGGGCAGAATCGCCGCGCCGTGTTTCATGTTGTGCCCTTCTTCGCCGAGTTCCAGCTTGGCGTCATACCCGGCAAACAGCAGCGCATCCAGCATCACCTGGTTATTCACCGGCCAACTGCCCGCATAAAACGTTCCCTGCGGCTGGTTCGGCACAACATGGTCATTCTTCCCGGCCTGTAGGAACACGCGAATCGGCTTCGCCTCGGACCGCCGGATCAGCGCCGCAAACCCGTCCCCGCCCTTCATGGCCACAAATGTTCCAATAAAGCTCAACACGCGCCGGAACTGGTCCGGGCGGTGCCACGCAGCCACCATCGCGCCCACCGCGCCCGTGCTCACTCCGTACAGTCCCCGGTCGTTCGGGTCCTTGGAAAGGTTGTAGCTCTTGCCCACTTCCGGAATCAACTCTTCCACCAGGAACCGCGAATAGCGGTCGCTCAACGAGTCATACTCAAACACGCGTTCAAATCGGCTCTGCGCCTTCTCGGTCGCTGCCGGCAACATCCCCGGATCCACGAAAATGCCAATCATCGGCGGCAACTGCCGCTTGTGGATCAGGTTGTCGAACACCACGGGCACGCGAACGCCGTTGCCCAGCGCGCCGCTCCCATCCAAAAAGATCATGAACGCCGCAGGTTTGGCCGGGTCGTACTGCGCGGACACGTAGATCGAATACTTATGCGGCGTCCCCGGAAAGTACTTCCCTGGGGCCAGCATGTGCTGGGTTACCTTCCCCTTCGGCACACCCTCCTGCGCTTGGGAATCGGGGCCCAACGAGTAGTCAGCGCCCAGGCAGAGAAGCGGCGCCAGCAGAAAAACAGCGGAACGAATCATGTGTGGGCAGTCTACCAAAATGACCCGTGCGGGACGCTTCCTTGTCCAACGATAAAATGCGGAAATGCTTTTCGGCCGCCGCAGCCTCTTTGAAACAGTCCTTGGTTGGTTGGGAGCTCCGCAGCCCGCGGTTGTCGCCCTCACCCGGCCCGGCGAAATGGGCGGTTACATCCGGGGCGGCCCCGATATCGTGGAACGCCACGCCTTTGATGTGGTTGTCATCGGCGGCGGCATCGCCGGCACCTGCGCCGCCATCGCCGCCGCCCGAAACGGCGCCCGTGTCGCCCTCGTGCACGAACGCCCCATGCTGGGCGGCAACTCCTCCAGCGAAGTACGTCTCTACCCCGAAGTCTCCACCAACCACAACATCTGGAGCAAGGAAACCGGCATCCTCGAAGAGCTTCACGTCGAGGAGCGTGTCCGTAACCACGAGCCCTACATCGAAGGCCTCATGAACTCCGTCTGGGACCTCGTGCTCTACGAATGGGTCGTCCGCGAGAAGAACATAACGCTCTTTCTCAACACCACCGTCCGGGACGTCGAAATGCGCGAGACCCACACCATCCTCGGTGTCCACGCCTACCAGCTCGGAACGGAGAAAAAGTATCTGATCTCGGCGCCTCTCTTTGTCGATTCCACTGGCGACGGGGCCATCGCCCACCGCGCCGGAGCCGACTATCGTTGGGGCATGGAGTCGCGGGCTGAACACAACGAACCGGCCGCGTCCGAAGCCCCCTCCGCGCAGCCGCAGATGGGCAACACGCTTTTCTTCCGCGCCCGTGACACCGGCCGTCCCGTTCCCTACCAGGCGCCCGAATGGGCGGCCCGTTTTGAAGATGAGCAATCGCTGACCGGCCGCAATCACAATCAGATCGAAGGTGGATACTGGTGGATCGAAGTCGGCGTTCCCCATCATCAGATCCACGACAGCGACAAGATTCGTCATGAGTCCCTCCGTCAACTACTCGGCGTCTGGGATCACATCAAGAACCGTTGCACTCACCGGGACCGCGCCCGCAACTACGGCTTGGATTTCGTCAGCTTCTGGCCCTATAAACGGGAGGCCCGCCGCATTCTCGGCGACTACATCCTCACCCAGTCCGACGTCCAGTCTCCTCGCCTGCACGATGACGCCATCGCCTTCGGCTGCTGGTACGTCGACGTACACAAGCCCGGCGGCATCGTCGCCCGTTCCCGTCCCAACACCAAACCCACCTGGGAGGAAGCTGGTACCGTTCCCTATGGCATCCCGCTGCGTAGCTGCTATTCGCGCAACGTGAGCAATCTTATGATGGCCGGCCGGCCCATTAGCGCCACCTACGTGGCATTCTCTTCCACAAGGGTGCTCCGCACGGGCGCAATCGTCGGACACGGTGTGGGCGTCGCCGCGGCTCTATGCAAGAAGTATAACTGTTTGCCGCGCGATATCGCGGCCAGGCACGCCGCCGAACTCCGGCAGACGCTCCTTCGGGAAGATACCTTCCTGCCAGGCGTCGAAAACGAAGATCCCGCGGATCTCGCCCGCTCGGCGACCGTCACCGCCACCAGCGCCGCACCTCTCTCGTTTCCGGTCGGAACGCTTTGGACGCCGCTCGATAGACCCCTAGCGCAACTCTTCCCCATCTCCACGAACCGCCTGGAAACGGTATCGCTTTTCCTCCGCGGAACCGGCCGTGTCCGCCTCGGCCTCCGGGAGGCCCCCGCCGTCTACGACTTCCGCGCGACGGCCGACATTGCTACAGCCGAAGCCACCGTCAGTGGCGAAGGGTGGGTAGACTTCCGCTTGGACAAACCACTCGCTCCCGGCCGCCTCTACTGGATTCACCTCGGCCAAGTGCCCGGCGTCGAATGGGCCCGTCACGCTGACGAGCGGGAAAAACCTGCGGTCTCCCCCGCCGGGTGCACCGCCGCCGAACTACCCGGCCCCTCCCGTTGGCATGCACTGACCAATAATCAGAACTTCGCCGTGAAACTCCAGCCGCCGCAACAGCCCTATGTGCCCGCTAACCTTACGCGCGGCGGCAACCGCCCCGACCGCTGGACCAACCTGTGGATCTCGGAGTCTCTGCCCGCCGCCGCCGAACTCCGTTGGACGTCTCCCCAACGCTTCAATACCGTCCAATTGATCTTCGACACGGACATGAATCGGCACAGCCGTTCCCCGCTCTTTCGCTACGCCGATTGCGTAAAGGACTACCACCTGGAGGTGGAAATCGGCGGCGCCTGGAAACGGATCGCCGGAGAAACCGGCAACTACATGCGCCGCCGCGTGCTGACGTTTGACGCCGTGGAATCCTCCGCCCTACGCCTCACCGTGCGAGAGACCAACGGCGCCCCTTCGGCCCGTGTTTATGAAATCCGGGTCTACACTAGATAATCGTGTCCCGGCTCCTTTCTCTCGACGCCTTCCGCGGTCTCACCATCGCGCTGATGATTCTTGTGAATACCCCCGGCGACGGACGCAACGTCTACCCGCCGCTTCAACATGCCGATTGGCATGGCTGGACGCTTACCGATTGCGTCTTCCCGTCCTTTGTCTGGATTGTGGGCGTCGCAATCACGCTCTCGTTGGGAAAGAAGTTGGACGCGCCACGCCCCGCGCTCTACAAAGACATCCTTCGCCGCGCGGCGATACTCTTCTTGCTCGGTCTTCTGCTGTATGCCTTCCCAACATTCCCATTGGACACGTTCCGCGTCCTGGGAGTGTTGCAGCGAATCGCCATCTGCTATGCCATCTCGTCGATTCTCTTTTTGCATACCGGAATCAGGGGACAAATCACCGCAATTTTCCTGCTGCTTGCGGGCTATTGGGCCATCATGGCCTGGATCCCCGCCCCTGGCTTCGCCGCCGGCGACCTCTCAGTCGAGGGCAACATCGCGCATTATGTGGACCGGATTCTGCTAGGCGCGCATAACTACCGCAGTACGAAGACCTGGGACCCGGAAGGCGTCATCAGCACGTTACCCGCCATTGCCACCTGCCTGCTGGGCATCATCGCTGGCCATATGTTGAAGGCGGTAGCGAGCCTCGACACGCGGGTACGCCGCTTCCTATTGCTGGGAGTCACGCTAACGGCCGCGGCATTCATCCTGGACCCGCTGCTCCCCATCAACAAAAAGCTCTGGACCTCAACCTTCACGCTCCTGATGGCTGGTCTGGATTTCCTGGTATTCGGCATCTTGCTTTGGCTGATTGATAGAAAGCAGATCGTGAGGCCATTCCAGCCCGCCATCATCATGGGCCGCAATGCGATTGCGCTCTACCTGTTCAGCGAATTCATTGAGATATTCCTCCACATGCTCCACTGGAAGGAGCCTATCTACCGGACAGTCTTCGCTCCGCTTGCCTCACCGGTAAACGCCAGTCTTCTGTATGCGCTCGCCTATGTCCTACTGCATCTGGGCATCGCCTACATCATGGACAAGCGGGGAATCTACCTCCGGGCGTAAAGCATTTCCAGTCGTGCCGGCGTGTTTTGCCGCTCTTCGCGTAGAGAATGACTCGCCTGAACAATTTCTCATCCCTGGCGTGCGTTAGCAAATTGGCAAACAGAATTTCTGAAATATGATGTAACCTTTTCAATGATTTAATTTCTATGGCTATGAGCCCTCCGCCGCTGCTAGGGTTCATCACCCATGGAAATGGAAATTTCCGGTAAAGGAAGAATCAAGGATGATTGTCAAAATGAGAATGGCGGGCGTACTTGCCTTCATGATGTCCATGTCGCTGGCGCACGCAGCGAATGAGAAATCTTATACCTATCTAGCCTTGGGCGATTCCATCGCCTTCGGGCTGGATCCGCTTCTATTACCCCCCCTCGCTTCTACCCTACCGGACCCGTCCCAGTTCGTCGGTTATCCGGAGCGAGTGGCCGAAGTCAAAAAGCTCCTCAAATCCAAGAAATTGGTAAACGCCTCCTGCCCAGGTGAAAGCAGCGGCAGTTTTTGGGACAGCAGCAAACCCGACCTCGGTTGCAACGGACCAGGCCCACAGGGTCAACCTCCCTTTAAAACAACGATAGGCTTGCGTACCAACTACCAGGAATCGCAGTTGGACTTCGCCAAGGCGCAGCTTCTCGCCAATAAACACATAAATCTGGTAACCATTAGCATCGGCGGCAACGACCTGTCCATGCTGGAGGCGAAATGTGCCAATCCCGTCCAGTTGTTGTTCACCCAGTGCGTAGCAGCCGGGCTGCCTGGTGTTCTAGCGGAATATGGCGCGAACCTGACTCGCATTTTGAAAGGCATCCGGGAAGATGCCAACTATTCCGGCAAGCTGGTGCTAGTCACCTGCTACTCGCCAAACGCGAATCCGCTGTTCATTAGTGCGGTGGTTGCGCTAAACCAGGTCGCCAGACTTATCGCACTTCCATATGGCGTAAAAATCGCCGAGGGTTTTACAGCCTTCCAATTGGCGAGCATTCTCCAGGGAGGCGATCCCTGCACAGCCGGTCTGCTGATTCCCCTGCCCTCCGGAGGTTGTGACATCCACCCGACGCCGAAAGGCCGGGATCTGCTCGCCGCCACTGTGCTGGTCGCAATCCAGTAATTGTTCCGGAGAACCAACCTTCTCCTGACCTGCCCCCGAAAAGTTCTACCAGGTAAAAGGGAGTCGCTCCAAACTATTGCAAGAAGCAGAGCGATGAAGAAGAGCCGGTATACCGGGGAACAGAACATCGGGACACTGAAGCGGATGGAAGCTGGTCAGAAGCCCAAGGAACTGGCGCGGGAGTTGGGAGTGAGCGAAGCGACACTTTACGCCTGGCGCTACAAGTACGGAGGGATGGAGGTAAGCGATGCGCGCCGATTGCGGGAGTTGGAGGACGAGAACAATCGGTTAAAGCGACTGGTCGCGGACCTGAGCCTGGATCGGGAAGCGCTGAAATCGGTGATCCGAAAAAACATCTGGGGCTTGTAGCGCAACGGCGGGACGGGGCGTTCGCCAAGGCCGAGCATGGCTTGAGCGAACGCCCGGCCTGCAAGCTCCTGGAGTGGGACAGCAGCAGTTACCGCTACGAGCGGGAGTTGGATCGCAATGAGAAACTCCGCGATGCGTTGATCGAACTGGCCCGGCAGAAGCCGCGATACGGCTACCGCGGTCTGGCGGTCTTGTTGCGAGAACAAGGCTGGGAAGCGAGCACCCATCGCGTGCACCGGATCTACAAGGCCGAGAAACTGGCGGTGAGACGGCGGTAGCGCAAGCGACTCCGGCAGCCCGCAGTGCCGATCGCCGATCTCGAAAAGGCCAACCAGGAGTGGTCGATGGACTTTGTGACCGGCGGACTG
>DASTML010000093.1:0-34618 GCA_035714175.1 Bryobacteraceae bacterium
TCGCCGCGGCCATCGTTTCCACAAACGGACCCGGCCGCTCCCGCTTCCGCCAGGCCGGAATCGCGCACACCGGCCCCAGCAGCACCGGCACATCCCGCATCTGTTCCAGCAGCGCAATCCGCATTTTATCCCGCACGGCCAACTGCGTGATCACTTCCAGCCCCGTTGGCCGCGCCGGTGGCTCCCGCAGCAGTTCCAAGCCTGTCCAATGTGCCTTCTCCGGGTCTGTCTGCAGCAGCTGCCGCTTCAGCTCATCCGTCACGACGTTGAAGAAAAAGTCCCACACCGCCACCGCGCGCTCGCGGTCCCGCGGCGTAAACGGCTCCACCACATACCCCGCCCCCTCCAGCGCACGCGCCGCCGCCAACACCGCCGCCTGAATCTCCGGGTCCGCATGCTCCTCCAGGAATCCAACGCGCGGACGCTCGCCCGCCAACTCCCGGCCCATCACCGGAGCCGAAAACGGATCGCGCGGATCATACCCCGCCAGCGCCTCAAACAAAATCGCCACATCCCCCACCGTCCGCGCCATCGGCCCCACCACGCCCAACAGCCCGCCCGGATGCGCAATCTCCGGAAAATGCCCCGCCGCCGACACGCGCCCCGGCGTCGGCTTCAACCCCACAATGCCGCAACAATGCGCCGGTACGCGAATCGACCCGCCCCCATCGCTCCCCACGCCCCCCGCCGACATCCCCGCCGCAATCGCCGCCGCCTCGCCCCCGCTCGACCCGCCCGCCGTCCGTTCCAGGTTCCACGGGTTTGCCGTCCAACCCGTCATATGGTTGTCCGTCTCGTAATTGGCCAGAAACTCCGGGCAATTCGTCTTCCCCAGCACCACCGCACCCGCCGCCCGCAGCCGCGCCACGGCCGTCGAATCCCGCGACGCCCGATGGCCCATCCGGTAAAGGCTCCCCGTCAGAGTCGGCTGGCCCGCTACGTCCATGCTGTCCTTCACCGTCACCGGCACCCCCGCCAACGGCCCCGCCCCGCCCCCCGCGTCGTCGAACACCCGCACGAATGCCCGTAGATACGGGTCGGCCTCCGTAATCCGCTCCCGATGGGCCGTCAATAGCTCCTCCGGCGAAATCTCCCCGCTCCGGATCGCATCCCGTTGCCGTTCCAATGTCCAATGAATCACCCTTCCATACTAAGGAAGCCCGCCAAACCCCGCTGGTATCCTAAGAGAGTGGATGCTCTTGATTTCGCAGCCGCCCGCCAATGCGTGCTGGACACAATAGGCCGCCCGCTCCCCGTCGCGGAGATTATCCCGCTCGCCGACGCCGCCGGCCGCGTCCTCGCCGTCGATATCTTCGCCGATCGCGACTACCCGCCGTCTGATCGCTCCATCCGTGACGGCTTTGCCGTCCGGTCTGCCGACCTCCCCGGCGCGCTCCGCCTCACCGGCGAAATCCGCGCCGGCCAATCCGGAGCCGGCATCGCCCTCGGCCCCGGCGAATGCGTCCGCATCATGACCGGAGCCCCCCTCCCCGCCGGAGCCGACGCCGTCGTCATGGTGGAACACGCCGCCGTCGCCGACGGCCGCATGACGACAGACCGCACCCCCCGTCCCGGCGAATTCATCAACGCAGCCGGCTGCGAGGCCCGTCGCGGCGACCCCGTTCTCTCCGCCGGCGTCCGCCTCCACTACCCCCAAATCGCCATGCTCGCCACCGTCGGAGCCGCCCAGGTCCCCGTCTTCCAGCGCCCCCGCGTCGCCATCCTGGCCACCGGCGACGAAATCGTCCCCATCGAAAAATCCCCCCAGCCCTTCGAAGTCCGCAACTCCAACTCCTGGGCCCTCGCCGCGCAAGCCGCCGCCGCCGGAGCCGTCCCCACCATCCTCCCCGTCGCCCCGGATCGTCTCGACGCCACCATCGCTCACATCGAACAAGGCCTCGCCGCCGACCTCCTTCTCCTCTCCGGCGGCGTTTCCGCCGGAGAATATGACTTCGTCGAGACCGCCCTTGCCCACTTCGGCGCGGAGTTTTTCTTCACACGCGTGAATATGCGGCCCGGCGCCCCTCTCGTCTTCGGCCGGGCGCGCGGCCGCTATTTCTTTGGTTTACCGGGCAATCCCCTCTCCACCGCCGTCACCTTTGCCGTCTTCGCCCGCACGGCCATTGAATTGCTCAGCGGTGTGAAGGATCCCCGCTTGCCCATCGTACACGCCAAACTCGACGGAGCCATCCAGGAGAAGCCCGGCCTCACCCGGTTCCTCCCTGCCCGGCTCGACAACGGAACCGGCGCCGTCGCCCCCATCGTATGGAAAGGCTCCTCCGACGTCCCTTCCCTCGCCCGCTCCAATGCCTATATCATCGCGGCCGCGGATCGCGCTATCTATGAGGAAGGAGAATCTGTCCCCGTCCTCCTCCAATGAACCCGGAAAACAAACTCAGCCACTACGACGAATCCGGCGAAGCCCGCATGGTCGACGTCTCCGCCAAGACTCCCAATGCCCGCACCGCCACCGCCCATGCCTTCGTCCGCATGAGCCCGCAAGTCCTCGCCCAACTCGCCCACAATCCCAAGGGCGACCCGCTCGCCGTCGCCCGCATCGCCGGCATCATGGCCGCCAAGCGCACGGCCGAGTGGATTCCCATGTGTCATCCGCTCCCGCTAAGCCATGTCGGTGTCGATCTCGCCGTCGAATCCGCGGGCATCCGCATCACCGCTACCGCCTCCACCGTCGCCCCCACCGGCGTCGAAATGGAAGCCCTCACCGCCGCCTCCGCCGCCGCGCTCACTGTCTATGACATGACCAAGGCGCTCGACAAATCCATCGAAATCCAGGACCTCTATCTCCTGGAAAAAACCGGAGGCAAAAGCGGCGTTTACCGCCGTAGCGTATCTCCGAAACCCGAACCCGGCCGCTGACATCCTACAACCTATGAGCCTCACAAGACGCCTGTTCACCTCTGCCGCGCTCACCCTCCCCGCCTGGGCCCAAAAAGCCGGCGAGAAGAAAAAGCCCGAACCCAAACTCCCCGAAGAGGAGGAAGGCGATCTGGCTCGGTTCGTGACCTTCACCCGGCAGGTCATCGCGCCCACCACCGTCACCGATAAAGACGGCAACTACGTCAACAACATCCAGCCCCACGAGTTCCGGCTCATTGACCGCGGCGCCTCCCAAAAGATCAACGTCGAAATCGCCGCCAACCAACCCCTCTCGCTGGTAGTCTGCCTCCAGGCCAACAACACCGTCGAATCCGTCCTGCCGAACGTAAAGAAGATCGGCCCGCTCCTCGAAGGCACCATCCTGGGCGAACACGGCCAGGCCGCCCTCATCGCCTTCGATCACCGCATCCGGCTCATGCAGGACTGGACCCGCGACAGCAACGAAATCACCAAGGCGCTCAACAAAGTCAACGCCGGCTCCACCACCAGCGCCATGACCGACGCTGTCATCGAGGCCGCCCGCATGTTGAGCCGCCGCCCGAAAGATCACCGGAAAGTGATCCTTCTGATCTCCGAAACCCGCGACAAAGGCAGCGAGGCCAAAACGCGCCAAGCTCTGCTCGCCCTCCAGTTCGGCAACATCGTTCTCTATTCGTTGAACATCAACCGGCTCGTCACCAGCCTGCTCACCAAGCAGCAACCGCCGCGCCCTCCCGCCGTCCCGGCGAGCGCCGGCCACGCCGGTCCCGGCGGCGGCGGGCTCATGACCCCGGAATCGACCGCCCAGTACACCGGCCACTACAACGGCAATGCCTTCCCGCTTGTCGTGGAGGTCCTGCGCCAGGCCAAGAGCGTCTTCGTCGACAACCAGTTGGAAGCCTACACCAAGGCGACCGGCGGTTCCGAACGGGCGTTTCTGTCGTATAAGGATCTGGAACGGGTCGTCATGGACATCGGCGAAGAGCTGCAAAGCCAGTACCTCATCAGCTATTCGCCGTCCAACCCGTCCGAGGGCGGCTATCACGAAATCAATGTCGAAGTCCTGCGCAGCGGCCTCCGCGTCCGCACGCGACCCGGCTACTGGATGGCTGCGATCCCCGAACACCTCCGCTAACCGCGGAATCAGACACAAAAGGGGCGGAACGTCGCGACGTTCCGCCCCTTTTTCGTTGAATAATGCCGGATCTCTGTTTACAGATGGGCGTCGATCAGTTGCTGCAAGTCGGTCTTCGACGTGGCGCCCACCTTCTGCGCCACCACCTGACCGCCCTTGAAGAGCAACAGGGTCGGAATTCCGCGCACGCCGTAGCGCATCGCGGCTCCGCCGTTCTCATCGACATTCAGTTTGCCGATCGTCACGCGCCCGGAATAATCATCCGCCAGCGCATCGATCGTCGGCGACATCATGCGGCACGGTCCGCACCATTCCGCCCAGAAGTCCACAAGTACGGGCTTGTCCGACTGCAGGACTTCGGTGTCCCAGCCGCCATCAGTGAAGGTAACAGTGTTGTTTCCAGCCATTTCTAATCACTCCAAAACTTTTGATGAACATCCAGGGGAAAAGTTTCACTTCCCCAGCAAGTGGCGGTACAGCGCCGCATACTCCGCGGCCGACCGGTCCCACGAAAAATCCCGACTCATCCCAAGCCGCATGCGCTCCTGCCACGCAGTCCGGTCCCGCCAACACTGCAGTGCGTACCGCAACGTGCCTAGCAGGGCAGCCGGCGAATACTCGCCGAACTTGAAACCTGTCGCTTCTTCGATGGTATCATCCAGCCCGCCCGTCGCCCGCGCCACCGGGGGTGTCCCGTACTTTAAGGAGTAGATCTGGTTCAATCCGCAAGGCTCATACCGGCTCGGCATCAGAAACATATCCGAACCCGCTTCGATCAGGTGCGCCAGGGCATTGTTGAACCCATGCCATACCCGGAACTTGTCGTGATACCGGGTTGCCAGGTCGTGGAAAATCCACTCGTAGTGGGGCTCTCCGCTTCCCAGCGCCACCACCGTCACGTCTTCTTTCATCAGCTCATCGCCGATTGGATGCAGCAGGTCAAACCCCTTCTGCTCCGCAAACCGCGACACCACGCCGATCACCGGACGGTCATGCGCCTCCGCGCCAAACCCGAACGCGTCCAACAGCGCCCGTTTGCAAAGCGCCTTGCCCTCTAGATCCTCGGCGTCGAAATGCCCCGGAAGGTGCCGGTCCGTTGCTGGATCCCACTCGGCATAATCCACGCCGTTCAGGATGCCCGTCAGCTTCCCGCTGCGTGCCCGCAGCAGCCCGTCCAATCCAAATCCGTGCTCCGGCGTCTGTATCTCGCGGGCATATGTCGGGCTCACCGTCGTCACGTAGTCCGCTGCGACAATGGCCCCTTTCATCAGATTGATGTCTCCGTGAAACTCCAGGTCTTCGGGATGGAACTGCCGCCAATCCAGCCCCAATTCGCCCACCACCGGTTTCCCAAACCGTCCTTGATAACCCAAATTATGGATCGTGAAGACGTGGCGTACGGAATCCAGCCGCGGATCGTTCCCAAACCAGTTCTTCGCGTAGATCGGGACCAGCGCCGCCTGCCAGTCATGGGAATGCAGGATGTCGGGATGCTCAATCTGCCGGGCAATGCCCAGCGCCGCCAGGCTCAGCACGGCAAAGCGCAAATGGTTATCGGCATAGTCATTGCCGTAGGAAGAATAGAAGCCATCCCGGCTGTAGAACCACGGCGCCTCGACAAAGTAGAAGCGCACGCCGTCTTTTTCCAACCGCCAGATGTCCGTCCGGTGCCGGAAATTATTGATCCACACCGGCATGTCTTCCAGCACCAGCTCCACGCCTGCCGGGTGCACGCCCCGGTATTTCGGCATCACGACGGAAGCGCTCATCCCGTTCCGGACCAGCGCTCCTGGCAGCGAGCCCAACACATCGGCCAACCCGCCCGTCTTGGCAAACGGCGCCGCCTCGGACGCCACCATCATCACTTTCGCCATTGCACCCTCATCATAGCCTGTGCCAGCGCGGGAACCGCCAAGGACCCGAAGAACGCGCCGAGAAACGAGTTCCACTCCATCGCAAACGCGCCCACGGCGGCATACAAAATACCGATCCCCGTATTGGCCAGCGTCGTCAGCACCAGGAACCGCCGCATGGGCATCTCCGTCATCCCGGCAAACAGCACGGAGGCCTCCGCCAGAACCGGAACGGCTCGTGCCACCAGCAGCGTCCACTCGCCATACCGTTCCCACAGCGCCTTCAACCGTGGATCGCCCTGGGACTTCGCCGCGCGCCCTGTCCGGTACCCCAGCCAGCAACCCAGCGTCATCCCAGCGATGTTCGTCACAGCACCACCCAGAAACCCCAGCATCACGCCGGCGGCTGTCGAAACGATGCTGGACGGCACGGGCAGGAACACATCGGCGGCCAGCAGTCCCGCGAGCGCCGGACCGATCCACCATTCGCCGCGATGAGCCAATATGGAATCGGCAAACCGGTTCATGGGCTCTTCCCAAAGGAAGAACGGAACCAGGATCACGGCCAGCACGACGCAGACCAGAAACACAACTCGCATTTGGCCAGCATATCCTGAGTCCCTCCAAACTCTTATAGAGTCCACCCCGGCTGTCATGGCGTTGGCGGAGGGGAAGCAAAAGCTAGGCGGCGCTGTGGTGCGGCTTTTGTGCGTTAGGACGACAGGTACGCCTTGATTCGTTTGTGAATCTGATCACGCACCCGACGAAACGCTGCAAGGCGTTCTTCCTCTGTCCCTTCCACAGCAGCGGGATCCTCGAAAGGCCAGTGAAGGTTTGTCGCCTCGTTGAATACAACGGGACACGACTCCTTGGCGCTATCGCAAACCGTGACGATGATGTCTAGCTTCTGACCACTGAATTCGTCAACCGATTTCGAGCGATGGTCGCTAATGTCGATGCCAAGCTCTCCCATCACCGCAATGGCTTCCGGGCGAACGATGCTCGGCTTCGTTCCCGCCGAGAAGACCTCGTAGCCCTCACCGCCTTCGTAACGGAAAAGTCCTTCGGCCATCTGGCTTCTTGCTGAGTTTCCGGTGCAGAGGATCAAGACCTTCATTTTGGAAAGGCTCATGAGCAACAACCCGGAGGACAGCACGCCGTTGGTTTTGTCGCACGTACAAAGGCACTAAAAAACTTGCCGTCCACTTGGGGAGCGATGGCGTCAACGTCGATACCTTCGCCAGTCAAGAATTCTCTTGCATCTTCTACGCTGTAGATTCGAGTCGGTTCCAACTCGACGTTCTGGAACCCGGCAGCGGCAAGTTTGCGTTCGTATTCTTTTTCTTCCAGCGCACCAGCAACACAACCGACCCACATCAGGACGCTCTGACGAATTTCGGGAAGCATCTCACCCTTCGTCACTACGTCTGAGACAGCAAAGCGGCCACCCGGCTTCAAAACACGGAAGGCCTCACTCAACACACGATCCTTGTTGGCCGAAAGATTGATAACGCAGTTCGAGATAATGACATCGACAGAATTGTCGGGGAGCGGGATATTCTCGATTTCGCCCTTGAGGAATTCGACGTTGGTCGCCCCGGCCTTTGCCTTATTCTCATTCGCCAGCGCCAGCATCTCGTCCGTCATATCGAGTCCATAAGCCTTGCCCGTTGGACCGACTCGTCTTGCGGACAGAAGCACGTCGATGCCGCCACCGGAACCAAGGTCCAATACCGTCTCACCCGGCATTAACTCGGCAAGGGCTGTCGGATTGCCGCATCCGAGGGAAGCCAGAACTGCCGCTTCCGGCAATTGCTCCGTCTGGTCATCGTTGTAGAGATTGCTAGTGATGGGATCAACACATCCAATGGCTGATGGGCTGGCGCCACAACATGAGCTACCGCCACTCGTCGCACGCAGGGCCGCTTGCCCATACTTTTCCTTCACTACCGATTTGATTTCGCTGTTCATAGAGACCTCCTATTTTGCTGGCGGGAAGTAGTACGTTTTGACCTTGAACGTGCCTTCCCGGTCTAAGATTCCGCCTACCAACCGTACCTGTCTCTGCTGTCCGGTTTCATCCTTGATGGTTACGAGCGGAGCGGAAAATAACCTGTATCCCTTTTTCTGCGTCTTTGGTTCCCCCAAGTCCACCTTTACCAATTCCGCGTTGCGACCGCCGAAGTTTTTGAGGTCGTCTGCGACACCAACTTTGCTGATGCCCTCAACAAGCCGTCAATCAATGCTTCCGGCGATGACTGTGCAAAAACAGCTTTCGTCCATAGGAGCAGACACACAACGAGTGCTCCTGTTCTTGAGGACAGGCAGTTCATGGAATCTCTTTTATTTGCAGATTTGAACGAGGCAGTTTGGGTCTACTGCTTTGTTCCGTGTGCAACACTCGGCGTAGAGAAACGACAAGACTTCCTCCAGAACCACGGTGTTGGCCGTGTAACGGAGGAACGTCCCTTCCCGGTTGACGTTCACTAGCCCTTCGGTTTTCAGTTTTTCGAGATGATGCGAGAGGTTGGAATTGCTGAACCCCAACTCCGCTTGGATTTCTCCGACGACCAATCCCGCTGGATGTGCGGTGAGAAGTAGCTGCATGATCCGCAGCCGGGACTCAGTTCCCAATGCTGCAAAAACATCGGCGAACCTCACCGTTCGATCCGACTCTTGATTGGGCGGCCTCACGTTTCCATGATATTGGAAATATAGAAATTGTCAACGGCAAAAAGGTCTTGCTCGGAGTGGTCTAACAGGGATTGCCTCTATCCGCCAAATTTGGAGCACTCATTGTCCTGGCTCAGGAATCGAAACGGAAAGTCGTTTCCCTTGTTCGTGTGTCCACCGGCAAGCAAAAGAAGGACGCAGACGTTGAATACCAACGGAACCAGATCAACATGACGGCACATCACTTCAAGCTCGAAGTGGTGAAAGAGTTCTCTCTCGAAGGCATCAATGGCCTCAACGTTCACAAGACCTCCGAGTTTCGTGTCCTGAAACGGATGGTGGCACGTCAGGACATCCGCGGTCTTGTGATTCCCGGTATTGACCGTTTGGCTAGGACCAAAGAATTTCGAGCCGTTGGCGATTTGATGGACCCGTTCGCCGAACTGATGGGTGACTCTAATTCTAAACGTCTCTGGTCGCTCAACGAACAACTAGACATCACGAGCCATGCTGACCGGATCAAGATTTGGGACGGGTTAAAGAGAGCGGCAGACGAGCGTGAGTTGTTCCGCTGGCGAACCATGTCGCAGAATGACGTGATGCGTCTCGACCCGACCACGAAGTGGACAAGCTGCCCAAAGGCATCATTCCGGTTCCGATTCCCGGAAAGAAGAAACGATACACGTTTGAATACGACCCTTTAGTGAAGGCGAATATCGACGAGGCGTGCGATCGTGTCCTCGCTGGTGAGGCGCTGTCCGACATGGCTCTCGACCTCGGGTATCGTTCCGGCAACGTGATGCGTGAGACGTTTGGCTCCGAATGGTGGCCGTCGCTATTGAATTCTATTTGTGGCGAACAAAAGGCAACCACAGTGCCACACTGTAGTGCGCCGCCCCGAACAGATCGAAGTCGCCGAGAGGCGACGGCCTCATATCTCACTCCGGTTTGGCTGCTTGGCCAGGCCGCTTCGATGCCTTCCACTGACGATGAGCGAATCCCCTCGCAAACTGACATCTTCGGTCGTGGCGTTTGGACCATTGAAGTGGCAGCGATTCGCCGGTTCTCTTGTTGAGCGATTGGCCAGGATGGCGTAAGGACTGCCTTGCCGCGGTAGCGACAATGTCTACCAATGCGGTGGAGAGCGTCAGCCGTAGCGGCATGTCCATGTCTCAGGTGCCTAATAGAATCGTGGGCGTGTGCCTGCGCTTTTCTGTTGTGAGGGCCTGAACCTCCAGCGCGTCGCACGAGAAGGCTCCAATAGCGGCAGCGAGTTCGTCAAGGCCGACATAGGACACAGTGCAGTGAGATGTCCTATGGAACAGTAGTCACCGGACAAGCGCCTCTGTATCCACAAACACAAATCGACGCTGCACGAACCGCCCGTTCTGCCACTCAAAATAGTACTCTCCGCAGGTCTTGCGATTCGCGTAGTCCCGGCAACCATTTTTCAGCATCATCAGCCGGCTATTCGGGCGGAAGTCCACCTCCATATTGCTCAGATGGTCGAGCGGAACCTGCAGCGAACGGCCATCAAAGGAAAGCGGCGGCGGATAAACGGCCCCGGTTTTGGCATCGACAATGGCCATGGTCAAGCACTGCGAACCACAGCCCCAACGAATTACGAAATAGTGGCCAGCGAAATTGGGGGCTCGGCTTGCAACAGGCTCTTTCCAACTTCCGGTCCCAACGCCCGCCCCTGTCGCAACTCCATTCCGAATTCGTGTGCGGAACATACGCTGTTCAGGCGTCGCAAGGATAGGACTGGCAGGTGGTCCACTGTAAATATCGGCCACGGGAAACTCGTCAAAAATTGGCATACCGGCGCGACTCGGGGTCTGAGCCCACCCTACAAGGGAAAGCACCCCGGCAAAGAATAGTTCACAGCCGCCACGCACATGCCGATTCTAGCCTGCCCGGCACTACAATGTAGAACACCGCGCCCCATCCTCCATGCAAACCCTCGAAAACTATTTCGAATTCACGCGCCACCAGACCACCTGGCGCCGCGAAGCCATCGCAGGACTCACCACATTCCTCACCATGGCCTACATCATCTTCGTGAACCCCGCCATCCTCGCCGAAACGGGCATGCCCGCCCCCGCCGTCACCGCCGCCACCTGCCTCTCCGCCGGTCTCGCCAGCATCCTCATGGGCGCCATCGCCCGCTACCCCATCGCCATGGCCCCCGGCATGGGCCTCAACGCCTATTTCACCTTCGGCGTCGTCAAAGGCATGGGCGTCCCCTGGCAAACCGCCCTCGGCGCCGTCTTCCTCTCCGGCGTGCTCTTCCTCCTCCTCACCGCCACCGGCATCCGCCGCTGGATCGTCGAGTCGATCCCCCGCTCCCTCTATTCCGCCGTCGCCGTCGGCATCGGCCTCTTCATCGCGCTTATCGGCATGAAAAACGCGGGCCTCGTCACCCCCAGCCCGGCCACCATCATCACTCTCGGCAACCTCCGCGCTCCCGGCGCCCTTCTCGCCATCGCCGGCCTGCTCCTCACCGCCGCACTGCTCATCTACGGCGTTCGCGCCGCCATCCTCATCGGCGCCGCCGCCACAACTTGCGCCTCCGTCCTGCTCGGCCGGACAACGCTTTCCGGCGGCGCGCCGCCCCTGCATGCCCTCTCGCAAACCGCGTTCCAACTCGACATCCCCGGCGCGTTCCAACTCGGCCTCGCCGAAATCATCTTCGCCTTCCTCTTCGTCGACCTCTTCGACAATCTCGGCACCCTCCTCGCCGTCACCCACCGCGCCGGCCTCATCGAAAAGGACGGCCGCATCCCCCGCCTCGAACGAATCCTCGCTGCCGACTCTCTCGCCACCGTCGCCGGCTCCCTCTTCGGCACCTCCACCGTCGTCAGTTACATCGAAAGCGCCTCCGGCGTCGCAGCCGGCGGACGCACCGGCGTCACCGCCATAGTCACCGGGCTCCTCTTCTTCGCCTCCCTCTTCCTGGCCCCCTTCCTGGGCGTCATTCCAGCCGCCGCTACCGCGCCCGCCCTCATCCTCGTCGGCGCGCTCATGATGGCGCACACCACCGAAATCGAATGGAGCGATTTACGGGACGCCATTCCAGCCTTTCTCACCATCATCGCCATCCCGCTTACCTTCTCCATCGCCAATGGCCTCTCCCTCGGATTCCTCTCTTACGCACTCCTCCAACTCCTCACCGGGCGTGGCCGCCAGGTCGCCCCGTTTGTCTACATTCTGGCCGCCATCCTGGCCCTCCGATTCATGTATCTTGGTTCCGGTTAATGCGACTCGCCCTACTCCTCCTCACCCTCTGCCAATTCCTCCCGGCCGCCGAATGGCAGCTCGTCTCGGTATCGAAAATCTGGGACCGCGCGCCCCATTCCGCCTTCGGAGACCTCACCCACTGGAACGGCCGCTGGTACGCTGTCTTCCGCGAAGGACAGGGGCACGCCCCCTCGCCCGGCAAACCAGATGACGGCCGTCTCCGCGTGATCTCCTCCCCGGACGGGGCCTCCTGGAAAAGCGATGCCCTTGTCGAAGAGACCGGCGTAGACCTCCGCGACCCGCACCTCTCCATCACCCCGGATAACCGGCTCATGATCGTCGCCGGCGGCTCCTTTTACCCCAACGGCGAATACAAAACCCGGCAAAGCCGCGTGCTCTTTTCCCATGACGGGAAGGCCTGGACCAAGCCGGTCCCCGTCGTCGCCGATGGCCATTGGCTCTGGCGCGTCATCTGGCACCGCGGCACGGCCTACGGCGTCTCGAAATACGGCTCCCCGATGACGGAAAAGAAGGAAAATCCCCGTAAAATCCGCCTCGTCAAGAGCACCGACGGCATTCACTGGGACACCGTCACCGAACTCGCCGTCCCCGGCGGCGACGAGACTACCGTCCGTATCCACCCCGATGGCCGCATGATCGCCCTCACCCGCCGCACCTGGGACGACGGCAATATCGCCTGGATCGGCGTCAGCAAACCGCCCTACAAGGACTGGACCTGGAGCCCGTCCGGACACTTCATCGGCGGGCCAAACTTCACCATCCTACCCAACGGCGTCTGGGCGGCAGGAGGCCGCCTCCTGGAAAAGAACGACCCCAAGCAGCGCTACACAGAGCTCGGCGAACTGACCCTCTCCGGGTTCACCACCAAGCTCCGGCTTCCCAGCGGCGGCGACTCCAGCTACCCCGGTTTCGTCTGGCACAACAACCAACTTTGGACGCTCTACTACTCCTCCCATGAGGGCAAAACGTGCATTTATCTGGCCAAAATACGCCTCAAATGAGGCATTTTGCGTGCTTTTTGTCACACTTATAGCGGCAACGAGGCGGCCAGACGAACAGTTTGACCGCTTTTTTTGTCGGTTAGAACCAGTTCACCGCCTACTTGTTGAACATCGTCTACTTTCTGAAAGCCGTTCGGAACCTGAACATAAAACATCAGGAACCGCGAGCCGATCTTAGATTTGGCCGGCAGCCAGCGATAGGTGGGGGTATTGAACATGGAACCCATTTCGATGGTCTCGCGGCGCGGCACGTCGTAGGGCTGCGTTCCGAATTCCAAGCCGCGCGCCAGAGCCAGGTTCGAAGGATAGTTCATCCACTCCTGAATCCAGGGATACTCTTCGCGGCGTACAAGATACCCGAGCAGCAGCCGGGTTTCAAGATTGATGGCGGTGACAAAGGCCAGGCGGCGGGACGGGTCAAAGACGCAGCCGCTGTGGTCCATGGAATCGGGCGGATCGGGAATTTGCCGCAGATCGGCCATCCCCCCTGCTTTGAGCGGCGCGGACGGGTAGGTGAACGGCTTATCGGAGACCAGGCGCCGGTTGGGAGGCATGTTCTGGTGGGGGCGGGTCTGGCACTGGCCGACGGAGGCGTCAACAACCGTTTTGCCGGGGGCCAGGAACGGGTAGCCGATCGTGGCATGCTCGGCCCAGTTCACGGGACGATCAAAGGCGAGTTCGCTTTCCAGGGTGGTATCGACGTAAATGACCTGTTCGCCGTCGACGACCTCGACGGTACGGGTGAGTGTTTCGTGAACAAGCGGTAAGCGGGCCGTCCAGGTGAGATGCTGTTTCTTGCCTTCCCTGCCCTTGGAGATCAGTTCCCACGGCTGGCGGTGGGCTTCGCCATGGCCCTGGAGACCGGCAGCCTGCTCCTCCTTCGAAGTACCGCCGAAGCCGTCCACACAGAGGAAGTGGCCGATGGAATCTCCGAAGCGCCCGCCGCCTCCGGACTTGCGCGCCAGCGCGATGGGATTCCACATGGGATTCATTTTGCCGGCATCGCTTTTGAGGAGAAGGCTTGCGAAGGCTCCCCCTTTGTTGAGCGTGAGGAGTTCGATTTTGTCGTTCTCCAGGGCAGTGGCGGGGCGGCCTTCAAAGTTCGCGGCGCGCTGCCCGAACAGAAGGGCCGGAATGAACAGCAGAAGAACGATTCGCATAGGCAACAGACAGCATACACAAAGAAAACGGGCGGACCCGAAGGCCCGCCCGTTTTTCATTTGTTGTTGGTTGCTTACTTGGTGCGGTTTGCTTCCGCGCCTTCTCCACCGGCCATGGCGATACGCGCCTGGGCCGCCGCGAGACGGGCGATCGGCACACGGTACGGCGAGCAGGAAACATAGTTCATACCCACGT
Organism: Bryobacteraceae bacterium; assembly: GCA_035714175.1. GTDB lineage: Bacteria > Acidobacteriota > Terriglobia > Bryobacterales > Bryobacteraceae. Next base: position 14,157 of record DASTML010000093.1, read on the forward strand.
GCACGCAGAACTCCACCGAACTCGGTTCGCCGCCGTGTTCGCCACAGATGCCGACTTCCAAGTCCGGACGGGTCTTGCGGCCCAACTTCACCGCCATGTCGACCAGCTTGCCAACGCCCGTCTGATCCAGCACGCCGAACGGATCGGCGTTGAAGATCTTCAGGTTCTCGTAGTGAGCCGAGAATTTCGTATAGTCGTCGCGGGACAAGCCCATCGTCGTCTGCGTCAAATCGTTGGTACCGAAGCTAAAGAATTCCGCCTGCTGCGCCACATCATCGGCCGTCAACGCCGCGCGCGGAATTTCGATCATGGTACCGATCAGGTAGTGCTGCTCGGTGAGACCGGCCTTGCCCAACACTTCGTCGGCAACGCGCTTCACGATCGCTTTCTGGTGCTCGAGTTCCTTCACGGAACCGATGAGCGGGATCATGACTTCCGGAATCACCTTCACGCCCTTCTTGGCCACCTGAACGACGGCTTCGAAAATGGCGCGGGCCTGCATCTCGGTGATCTCGGGATAGGTGATACCGAGACGGCAGCCGCGGTGGCCGAGCATCGGGTTGAACTCGTGGAGTTCTTCCACGCGGTGCAACAGAGCGGGCAGCTTTTCCTTGAGGTCTTCCACTGCGATGGCGTACTTCTTGGACATCTCTTCCTTCGCCTTGGCTTTGGCGTAGGGCAGGACGGCGCAATCGACCATCAGTTCTTCGCGTTTGGGCAGGAACTCGTGGAGCGGCGGATCGAGCGTACGAATGACGACCGGGAAGCCGTCCATGGCGGTGAAGAGGCCGGCGAAGTCCTTGCGCTGGTGAGGCAGGAGCTTCTTGAGGGCGGCCTTGCGGGCCTTTTCTTCCTTGGCCAGGATCATTTCCTGCACGATGGGGAGACGGTCTTCGGCGAAGAACATGTGCTCCGTACGGCAGAGACCGATGCCTTCGGCGCCGAAGCGGCGGGCGGCGGTAGCGTCGCGAGGAATGTCTGCGTTGGCGCGGACACCGAAGTCGGCACGGAACTCATCGGCCCACTCCATGAACTTGGCAAGCGCGCCGCTCTTGGTGTCGGGTTCGTTGGTCTTGGCCTGGCCCTGGTAGACCTTCGCTGTGGTGCCGTCCATGGAAAGCCAATCGCCTTCCTTGATGGTGATAACCTTGCCGCCGACGGAGACCTTGGCGGTCTTCGTCTTTTCGTCGATGGCGAAATCACCGGCGCCCACGATACAGGGGCGGCCCATGCCGCGCGCCACGACGGCGGCGTGCGAGGACTTGCCGCCGATGGCGGTCAGAATGCCCTTCGCGGCGTCCATGCCGGCGATATCGTTCGGCGTGGTTTCCTTGCGGAGCAATAGGACGGGCGACTTCTTCGCGCCTTCCACGGCGTCTTCGGCCGAGAAGGTAACGCGGCCCACAGCGGCGCCGGGCGAAGCCGCGATACCGGTGGAGAGGAGGGTCAGAGTCTTCAACGAGGCCGCGTCGAACACGGGGTGGAGCAACTGATCGAGCTGGGAGGGAGCCACGCGCATGACGGCCTCCTTCTTGGTGATCAGGCCTTCTTCGTGCATGTCGACAGCGAGCTTCACAGCGGCGGGGCCGGTGCGCTTGCCGTTGCGGGTCTGGAGCATGTACAAGGTGCCTTCTTCGACGGTGAATTCGAAGTCCTGCATGTCCTTGTAGTGCTTCTCAAGCATCTGCGTGGTCTCAAACAGTTGCTTGTAGGCTTCGGGCATGATCGTTTCGAGGTCGGTGATGGGCTCCGGCGTACGGATGCCAGCCACAACGTCCTCGCCCTGCGCGTTCACGAGGAACTCGCCGTAGAAGATCTTGTCGCCGTTGCCGGGATCGCGTGTGAAGCCGACGCCGGTGGCGGAGTTGTTGCCCATGTTGCCGAAGACCATCGCCTGGACGGTGACGCCGGTACCGATGGAATCGGGAATCTTTTCCATCTTCCGGTAGTAGGCGGCTTTGTCATTCCACCAGCTTCTGAAGACGGCGTCGCGCGACATCATCAGTTGGACCTTGGTGTCCTGCGGGAAGGGGTTGCCGGTTTCCTTGACGTAGATCTTTTTGTAGGCTTCGACAATGGCCTTGAGGTCATCGACGGTGAGGTCGGTGTCGTTCTTGGTCTTGCGCTTGGCTTTCTGGGCGTCGAACACATGGTTGAACTTCTCCATGTGGATGTCCATGGCGACTTCGCCAAACATCTGGAGGAATCGGCGGTAGCAGTCGTAGGCGAACCATTCGTTGCCGGTTTTGGCGGCAAGACCGACGACAGTTTCGTCGTTGATGCCGAGGTTGAGAATGGTGTTCATCATGCCGGGCATGGAGAACTTCGCACCGGAGCGAACGCTCAACAACAACGGGTTCTTGGGGTCGCCGAGCTTCTTGCCGAAGGTCTTTTCGAGCTTCGCAAGCGCTTTCAGTACCTGGTCTTCGATCTCCGCGGGAACGTTGTTGTTGTTCTCGAAGTAGATGTTGCAGACTTCGGTGGAAACGGTGAATCCAGGGGGGACGGGCACGCCCGCGGTGGTCATTTCCGCGAGGCCGGCGCCCTTGCCGCCCAGGATCTCTTTCATTGTTCCGTTACCGTCGGCTTTACCACCGCCGAAACTGTAAACGTGTTTCTTCATCCAGATGCTCCTGATTAGAGGGGGGTTAGATCAATTCGTTACGATCTCTGAGAAGTCAGCGATCGAAGAAAATTTCGCAATTAGGCCTTGCAAGAGCCGCAAGCGGTTCTCGCGGATCTCCGGGTCCGGGTCGTTCACCAGGACCTGATCGAAAAAGGAATCGACGTGCGGCCGCAACTGCGCCATGGACGACAAGCGGCCCTGGTAGGCGCCGGAATCGGGAAGTTGCCGCACGTACTGGAGCAGCACCCGTTCGATTTCGAGCAACTTGCTTTCGTCGACATCGCCGGGTTCGATAGAGCCGGCTTTTTCCAGAATGTTCTGGATGCGTTTGAAGGCGGCGGCCAGCGGCTCAAAGTTCTCCGTGGGCCGTACTTCCTGAATGGCAGCCAAGCGGGCAACCACGTCCTTCACGTCACTAAAACCGGCGGCGAGAACGGCGTTGACTTCGTCATAGGCAAAACCGCGGACTTCGCGGGCATAGTAGTCGATGCGTTCGCGGAAGAAGGTCTTCAGGCGATCATCGCTTTCACAGAAAGCATCGAGCGAAACGGCGACTTCGCCTTCGGCCAGGATCTTGACGACACCTTGCGCGGCGCGTCGCAGGGCGAAGGGATCCTTGGAGCCGGACGGCACAAGACCGACGGCGAAGCAGGAACGCAGCGTGTCGAGCTTATCGGCCACACTGAGAGCCTGCCCGGCCTGCGTGGACGGAATAGAGTCTTCCATCGACAGCGGCTTGTAGTGCTCGTAGATCGCCTGTGCCACCGCATCCGGCGCGCCCTGCGCACGGGCGTACAGACCGCCGACGATACCTTGCAGGTCCGTGAACTCCTTCACCATTTCGGTGGTGAGATCGGCTTTGCAGAGGCGGGCGGCGGCTTCGGCATCCGATCCGCCAAGTTCGGCGGCGAGGGCTGCGACACGTTCCGTCTTTTCGAGGTAGTTGCCCACCTTCGCCTGGAAGGTGACGTGCGAAAGGTCTTCGTTGCGATCGGCCAGCGGTTTCTTCTGATCCACTTCGTAGAAAAAGCGGGCATCGTTGAAACGGGCGCGGAGCACACGTTCATTGCCATTGACGACATGGCCTTCGGGGTCCGAAGGGATGTTCATAATGGCGATGAAGTTGGGCGCCAGCGTTCCATCCGCATTCTCCACCGAGAAGTACTTCTGGTGGTGCCGCATGACGGTGACCAGCACTTCGGAAGGCAGCGAGAGATACGCCGCGTCGAACGAACCGAGGATGGCCGTGGGGTACTCGGTAATGTAGGTGAGTACTTCGACGAGCTTCGCGTCGGCTTTCGCGCGGAGGCCTTTGGCTTCGGCGACGGCGGCTACTTCGGCGAGGATCTTCGCACGGCGCTTTTCGGCGCTGACGATGACGAAGTTCTCTTCGAGGACCTGCTCGTAGTTGTCGACCGTGACCGGCAGCGGACCACGCGCGCCCAGACGGCGGTGTCCGAACGTGGTGTTGGACGAACGCACGTTGGCGAATTCGAAATCCACCACTTCATTGCCCAGAAGAGCGACGATCCAGCGGATGGGGCGAATAAATTTCGGTCCACCAAGCGAGGGCCAGTACATCGTCTTGGGCCAGGGAATGGACTGCACCAAGGCCGGGATCTCTTCGCGGAGAATCTCGGCGGCCGGGCGGCCGGCGATTTTCCGCGTGAACGACCAGTACTTGCCTTTTGGCGTTTCGGCAACTGTCAGCTGGTCCGGCGTCACGCCCTGCTTGGCGCAGAAGCCGTCGAGCGCCTTACCTGTTACGTTGGCGGGCGGGCCGGTAACGACCTCTTCCCGGTCCGGCGTGCGGGCAGCGACATCGGCACGAACGACCAGACGGCGTCCAGTGGCGTCGACACGCACGTTCTCTCCAGGGAATTTGGCGCGCAGATGGTCCAGCGCGCCGGGGATCATCCAATCCGGAATCTCTTCGGTTCCGATTTCGAGGAGGAACGGGATGGACATTACGCCACCTCCCGGTACTGCTCTTGATCGAGGAAGGCTTGTGCCACTCCGACGGCGAGCTTGCGGACACGGGCGATGACGCCGACGCGTTCGGTGACGCTGATGGCGCCGCGGGCGTCGAGCAGATTAAAGAGATTCGAGCACTTCAACACGTTGTCGTAGGCAGAGAGGAGGGGGAAACGGCGCTTCTCAGCATCCGTTAGTTCCTCGGCGCGGTAACCGTCCACCAAGCGCTGCGCTTCGGCTTCGTACTCGTCGAGCAGACGCCACAGGCGAGGCACGTCGGCGACTTCGAAGTTGTACACCGATTGCTGGAGTTCGTCGAAGTAGCGGACATCGCGGTAGGTGAAACCGGGCGCCCATTCGATGTCATATACGCTTTCCTTGCCCTGCAAGAAAGAAACGATACGTTCCAGGCCGTAGGTGATTTCAGCGGGTACGTGATCGAGATCGACGCCGCCGCACTGCTGGAAGTAGGTGAACTGGGTGATCTCCATGCCGTCGAGCATGACCTGCCAACCGATGCCCCAGGCGCCGAGGGTGGGCGATTCCCAGTTGTCCTCTTCGAGCTTGAGATCGTGCTTGGAAAGATCGATGCCGATGGCTTCCAGCGAACCGAGGTATTGATCGATGACGTCGGCGGGGGTGGGCTTCAGGATGACCTGGAGTTGCTGGTGCTTGTAGAGGCGATTGGGATTATCGCCATACCGGCCGTCGGCGGGGCGGCGGCTGGGTTGCACATAGGCAACGTTGTATTTCTTCTTACCGAGCACGCGGAGGAACGTTTCGGGCGCCATGGTACCGGCGCCGACTTCCGTGTCATACGGTTCCTGGATAATGCAGCCGCGATCGGCCCAATACTTTTTCAGCTTAAATATCGTTTCTTGAAACGTATCCATAGGGAACTACAGGGTCTCCAAAACCCGCGCCGTGATGAGGCGGCGCTCGATGTGAGTTTCCACGCAACGAATCAGAGCCCGGCGCAGGTCCTGCGCGGTCTCTTTAGTCCACGCCCTGGGCGTGAGTTGTCCTACCGGTTTGGTCAGCATTTCCTTCGCGATCCAGAGAGAGTCGTCTTCCATTCGCATCTCTTCCAAGAAACCTGAGAGCCGGACCGCCCAAAGTGAAAAATATGTGACAGGGAGCCAAACGCCCTGCGCACGGTCCGGCGCGGCCAGGGAACGCAGATGGTCGAGCACCGAGCCAAGCAGGCGGAAGAATTTTTCGTTGGGTTCGTGGGACGGCAACAACTGTTCACTAAGTTCGGCGATGTAGTCGAGCGCCACGCCGGAAGGATAATCGCTGGCCATGCTGAACTGGCTTTGTACTAAATCACAACTATTCAGCCGAACCAGTTCCACGTTTTCTTTCTGGTAGTAATGCATCTGCACCAGCGAGAGACGTTCCAAACCGGACCCGAAGGAATTCTTGTGCCGCTTTGCGCTCCGCGCGATTCCCCGCAACCTTCCCTGGTCTCTTGTGAAGAAACTCACGACGAGATCGGCTTCCCGGTAAGGGTAGGTTCGGAGGGTAAACGCTTCGCTGACCTTGGACGGCAACGGGCCTCAGTCGAGAACAACGTAGAACCTTTAGGCTACCATAGCCATTTTCCCCTTCCGATGCCCAAACTCCCTGATCTCTACCGCGAACGACTGACCGCCACCGGACCGTGGGGGTTAGCCGCCACACTGGGAATGAAAATCGACCACTTCGAGCCTGGATTGGCGCGGGTGTCGATGGAGGCTACGCCGGCGATGCACAACCCGGTGGGAACGGTGCATGGCGGGGTGTATTGCGACTTGGCGGATATGGCCATGGGAATCGCCTTCTTCTGCATGTTGGGCGAGGACGAGGCCATGACGACGATAGAGCTCAAGATCAACTTTCTTCGCCCCTGGGTGGCTGGACCGATGACGGCCGAAGCCCGCGTTGTAGCAAAGGGCAAGACCACTGGAGTGGTCGAATGCGATGTCCGCGATGCGCAAAATCGACTCATCGCCCGCGCTTCCAGCACCTGTTACGTGTTATCGGGAGAAAGGGCTGGAGCCGCCCTACGGGCGATGGCCAGTTGGAGATAGATGCTACTTTTCGGTTTCACGATCTTCGTATCGGCATTCCTACTGTTCCAGGTGCAACCGGTAATCAGCAAAGCCATCCTGCCGTGGTTCGGCGGGGCGGCAGGGGTTTGGAATACCTGCATGCTGTTCTTTCAGGCGGCGCTGCTGGGGGGTTATACCTACGCCCATTGGCTGCAAGCCCAACCGGCAAAACGGCAACGCCAGGTGCATTTGGGGTTATTGGCGCTCAGCCTGCTTTCACTGCCGATATTGCCCTCCGCGGCCTGGAAGCCATCGGGAAACGAAGAGCCGATCTGGCGGATTCTGGGACTGCTGGCCACGACGATTGGCCTGCCCTATTTCCTGCTATCGACCAGCAGTCCGCTGCTGCAGGCATGGTATGTGCGGGCCGTGAAAGAGGGAGTTCCCTGGCGGCTGTTTGCGTTGTCGAACGGCGCCTCGCTGATGGCGCTGCTGACCTATCCGGTGCTAGTGGAACCGGCGCTGAGCGTGCCGCAGCAGGCATGGGTATGGTCGGGCGTCTATTTGCTCTTCCTGGGACTGGCGGCGACGGCGGCGTGGCGGTATGCGGCCGATCCGGCGGCGAGCGATGACGCCGTTTCTACGGGCGAGGCGCCTTCCTTCGGGCTGCGGGCGCTGTGGGTGACGCTGGCGGCGTGCGCCTCCATTCTATTGCTAGGCGTGACGACCCATATGACGCAAGATGTGGCGGCGATTCCGTTTTTATGGGTGATTCCGCTGGCGGTTTACCTGCTGACGTTCATCCTCTGTTTTGAGACATCGAAGGCGTACCACCGAGCGGTGTTTTTGCCTGCGCTGGCAGTGGCGCTCTACAAATTCGGCAACCTGCTGGACGGGGGCAGCTCCTCGCTGACAGTGGCCGAAAACGTGGCGCTTTCGTCCGCGGTTCTTTTTATATGCTGCATGGTTTGCCATGGCGAATTGGCCGCGCTGAAGCCGGCTCCCCGATTCCTGACGGGCTACTATGTGGCGTTGTCGTTGGGCGGCGCACTGGGCGGACTGTTTGTGGGGCTGTTGTCGCCGCTGTTATTCAATGCTTACTACGAATTGAATATCGGCTTGTGGCTGTGCGCGGCGTTGGCGGCGATTGTGACGGCGCGTGACGGGATGGCTACCGCGCCACGAAAAGCGCTGCTGCTGGGGATGCTGGCGGCGGTGGGCGCTTACGGGGCCTGGATGGTGAAGATCAAGAAAGAGGAATTGGGCGGCGTGCAACTGGCTGTGCGGAACTTTTACGGCCACTTGCACGTGACGGAGTATGGGCAGGCGGGCGAGGCAGGCGCGGCGCGGCAGTTGGTGCATGGGCAGATTAACCATGGACAACAGTTATTGGATCCGGCACGCAGAATGATTCCGTCGAGCTATTTCTGCCGCACGAGCGGCGCTGGGAGGGCCTCTCTGGCGCGCAAGGAGGGCGTGCCGCAGAAGGTGGGAATTCTGGGGCTGGGCTGCGGCGCGCTGGTGGGCTATGCGCGCAAAGAGGACGATTACCGGCTGTATGAGATTAACCCGCAGGTGTTCACGATTGCCCGGCGGAACTTCACCTTCTTAACCGAGACGCCGGCGCGGGTGACCGAGGTACTGGGAGACGGGCGGTTGGCGCTGGAACGCGAGGAGCCGCAGAATTTCGATTTGCTGTTCATGGACGCGTTTTCCGGCGACTCGATTCCGGTGCACCTGGTGACACGCGAGGCGTTTTCCCTCTATGCACGGCATATGAAATCCGACGCGATTCTGGTGGTAAACATCACGAACAACTACCTGGACCTGAAACCGGTGGTGGCGGCCGGGGCGAAGCATCTGGGCAAAGTGGCGATCGAAATAGAAGACGACCCCGGCGACGCGAATGAAGAGTGCTTCTTATCGCATTATGCGCTGGTGATGAGCCAGGAACGGTATGCGGCCACGCCGGAATTCCATGCGAACGCAACCGTACTGGAGCCGACGCCGGGGTTCCGCGCGTGGACGGACGCTTTCTCCAATCTGTTCGCCATCGTGCGAAGATAGCGGAACCGTCCGATGGCCTTCTACGCGCTCACTATTTTTTTGTCGTCTTTTCTGCTGTTTCAGGTTCAGCCGATCATTGCCAAAATCATCCTGCCCTGGTTTGGCGGCTCTGCGAACGTTTGGAACACCTGCATGTTGTTTTTCCAGGCAGCTCTGCTGGGGGGGTATACGTACGCCCACTTGCTCTATGACCGGCTGCCCTCCCCCAAACAGAGCAAGGCGCATATCGGTCTGCTGGCGGCGAGCCTGCTGACGTTGCCGATCCTGCCGGGCGCGAATTGGAAGCCGCAGGGATCGGAAAATCCGGCGCTACTGATTCTGGGGCTGTTGGCGGCAACGATTGGATTGCCATATTTTTTGCTCTCAACGACAGGTCCGCTGCTGCAGGCCTGGTATTCGCGCGCGAATGCGGGCGCCGTGCCATACCGGCTCTTCGCCTTGTCGAACTTTGCGTCGCTGCTGGCGCTGATCAGCTATCCGCTGTTTGTGGAACCGGCGCTCGATTCCTCGCGGCAGGCGTGGATTTGGTCAGGGGGTTACGCGCTGTTTGTGGTGGTCTGCGGGGCCGTGGCATGGCGAGTGCGAAACGATTCGCCCGCCGCGCCCGCGGCCGGTGAGGGAGGCGACCCGGTGGCTGCGCCGTCATGGCCGCTGCGGCTGCTGTGGGTGGGACTGGCGGCGTGTCCATCGGTGCTGTTGTTATCGGTGACAACACATATGACGCAGGACATCGCCTCGATTCCATTTTTGTGGATTGTGCCGCTTGTGCTGTACCTGCTGTCGTTCATTCTGACGTTTGAGACTTCGAAGATTTATTGGCGTTGGATATGGCTGCCCCTGCTGGCGGTTTCCCTGTTTTTCATGCTGCGGATCGAGATGGAAAATGCGCCGGAAATCACGATGGTGCAGCGGTTGGCCGCGTGCGCGGGAGCGATGTTTACGGCGGCGATGACGTGTCACGGAGAATTAGCGAGCCTGAAGCCGCATCCGCGGTATTTGACGAATTTCTATGTGGCGCTTAGCGTGGGCGGCGCGCTGGGCGGGTTGTTTGTCGGCATGGTAGCTCCGATGACGTTCCAGGCGTATCACGAGTATCCGATTGGCTGGTGGCTGACATTTGCGCTGGTGCTGGCAGCATTGGCCACCCACTTTCGGGAGTTTGCCCAGACGCGGGCGGGAATGGCCGTTTTCACCGTATTTCTGGCCGCCCTGGGCGTTTATGGCGGCGCGTGGGTGAACGTGCAGAAGCGGTTTCTATCGGGCTACCGCGTGACGGAGCGCAATTTCTACGGGACGCTGCGCGTGGAGGACGAAGGCGACTTCAACGATAAGACCCGGGTGCGGCAGTTGCTTCACGGCGTGATTAACCACGGCCAACAGTTCTTGAATCCGGAACGGCGGCGGGAGGCGACTACGTATTACTGCAAAGAAAGCGGCGTAGGTACGGCGATCCTGACGCGGAATGAGTTTTTACCCCAGCGCGTGGGCGTTATCGGATTGGGAACAGGGACGCTGGCGACCTACGGGCGCGTGGGCGATGAGTACCACATCTTTGAAATCAATCCGCTGGTGGTGCGGTTGGCTCGCGGGGAGTTTACATTTTTAGGACAATCGCCGGCACAGACCCAAGTTCACCTGGGTGACGCGCGATTGACCCTGGAGCGAATGGAACCGCTGCATCTGGACGTATTGGCTGTGGACGCGTTTTCCGGAGACTCGGTCCCGGTACATCTGCTGACCAAGGAAGCGATGGAACTCTATTGGCGGCATTTGAATCCGGACGGAATCCTGGCGGTGCATATATCCAACCGGTATCTGGACCTGGAAGGCGTGGTACAGACGGGGGCACAGGCAACGGGAAAGACCGCGCTGGAATTTTCAGACGAACGGGACGAATCCGACGAGACGTGCTTTGGTTCAACGTGGATTCTGGTGATGAACGAAGCGACAAAGAAGAGCCACGCGGCCCAATTGATGGCCGGGAAAACGATGGAATCGCCGGCCGGTTTCCGTATCTGGACGGACGGATTCTCCAACCTGATCAGCGTGCTGCGCACAAAGTAGGCCAGGGGCAATTTGTTACACTGTAGCCACCGATACCGTAGTCCCTATTTTTCATCCGGCTTGCGGCACGGCTCGCGCCCGGATGGGCAAGCTTAGGCAGGACGTCCCTCCGAACGTTTTGCTTAAGGGAACCGCATCGGAAAAGGGTTAGGCAAGTTGAAAGGTGCTCCTTTTCCGATGCGGATCGCCCCGAACGGTCAATCGCTGGGGCTTGCAGATCCGGCGCTGGTCCCTACTGATGCGTCACGTCCGCTAAAACGAGCCGCGTTCACTCCGGGCCAGGCCCGCGTCCAATCATTCCCAGCCCGAGGCGCCAGTAGAAAACCGGAACCATGGATGGATCCACGGAGAGATCGAGAATTGCAAAAGCTTTAAAGATCGTGAACTGGAATTTGTGTCAATCGTCGTGTTGGCTACGAAAAAAGACCCTCTGAACCGATCCGCCAACGAGTGGAAGGAGCGGTTCTAAACTTTTTACCGGCTCCCGCAAGCACGCTTGATTCAGCCCGCCCGCTTCGTTCGTGTAGCGTTTCAATCCAGAGGGTTGGGTTATGTGATTGACTTCATCAATTCACGTCAGTACCCAGCAAGTGGGTTACCAACAGATATATTGCAGCAAAGCGTTGAAAATAAATCAAGTGGGTGGCGCTGGAAAGTTTTTGATGGAGACGCCGGGGGCCGGGGCTGTGTCGGATTGACACAATCGGCCTATGACACAATATGGCTGTGCCACTGCTGACGCGCCGCGGGGCGCTCGCTACTTTAGCCGCTGCCGTCCAGGCGCAGCAACAGACGGAAGAAGAGTTCCAGGTATATGGAGACAATCCGCGCCTATTCCTGAACGCCAGGCGGCTCCGGCTGCTGCGGAGGGAGCGGGAACGGACTTCCGTGCGCTGGATGCAATTCGAGACGCTGGTAGCAGGCAAGATTGAAATGCCCGAGCCGGTGTTTGCTTACGCGCTGTACTACATGGTGTCCGGCAACGCCGATTATGGAAAGCAGGCGGTACAAGCGGCGCTACGCATCAACGACATCCGTCAACAGGCGATTGCGCTCGACTGGTGCCAGCAGGAGATGTCGCCCGCGCAGAACGAAACGCTGACGGCGCGACTGAAAGAGGCATTGGCGGCGCCGGCGAAGACCCGGACGATCCCGGTGATGAGGGACCGCGCGTTGGCGGCGGTGGTGACCGGGAATCGGGCAGAGTTGGAACGGCTGGTGAAAGAGTGGTGGCGGAAAGAAGCGGCGCCCGGGTTGCGGAACGGCAGCTACCGCTATTCCCGCGAGGACAGCTACGCGCTGTTCGAGATGTTGCACGCCATTCGCGATGGGCTGCAGATTGATCTTCGCGAGGACGCGCCCCGCTATTTCAAGGAGTTACCCGCCTATCACATCCTGAGCTACTATCCGGCGACGTTTCCGGCGGGAGAAAACGAGTACAGGGTGCCGTTCTACGACGGTGACGGCGACCCGGACCTGCGCGTGGCGGCCCTGGCGCGGGCGGCGGACCTGGCAATGGTCGCCTTCGATACCAACGCACAGGAGACGCAGTTCGTGCAGGGATGGCTGATCCACGATCGCTTTTTGATGCGCGGGGCCTTCGGCATTGTCTACGAGTTTTTGTGGGCTAACCCGTATCAGCCTGGACTGAGCTACTACCACCTTCCGCTTTCGATGCATGCGGGATCGGCCGGCAAATTGGCGCTACGGAGCAGTTGGGAAGACGATGCGTCGTGGTTCCACTATGCGGACCGGAAGGTACAGTTTTTTGAAGACGGAAAAAGGAAGGAGCGCGGCTTAGCCTCTCCGGCGCCTGTGGAGATTGGCGGAACCGTGGTTCATTTCGGACGAGACGAAATGAAATTCGCTCCGGCCAACGCAGAGCCGCAGAAGGCCTATATCATCGGCCTGGCTCCGCATGGAAAGTACGACGTGGAAATCGACGATGAAGAAATTGTCGAACGTCTGACTGACGCTGGCGGTATTTTGGAGTTTGATTTTCCGCCGATGCAGGACCGGACCGTCCGCGTGAAGCGCTCCCCCCAACCCTGAAGCCATGCGTCTCCTTTCGCTGCTCTTCGTATCGCTCTGCCTATTTCCGGCTGAGTTGATCCCGGTCACCTCACCGGCGATTTACTTCAGCCCTTACAACACGGACTCCGACGGGAACGGCCCCGTGGGGCCTAACAACGTACGTACCGGGAGCACGCGGGCTTCCTGGATTTATGCGGGCGCTTATCTCAAGACCCGGTTTACGGGGTCTAGCGCTTCCCTACGGATCGATATCCGCTCCATGAACCCGGCGGGCGCTCCTCCGAAGTTCCGGTGGACAGTGGATGGCGGCCCTATGCAGACTACCCAGGCGGCCGCGAGCGCAACGACGCTGGATCTCGCGAACGGACTGCCGCCCGGGACACATACTCTGCAGTTGTTTCTGGCGGCAACGGACGCCAACTACGACCGCTGGCAGAAGCCGGAACAGGTAGTGCACATTGAGGGCCTATTGCTGGATGAAGGCGCAACGGCAATGGCTCCGGAGCATATCGCGAGCCGGCGGGCCATCTTCTTTGGAGACAGCATAACGGAAGGCGCCTGGGTGTTAGGAAACTCCAACCGCGTGGTGAACCGGAAATATGTCGACTGGGTGGCGCATTCGGATGCGACGCAGGCGTGGCCACGGTACCTGGCCGAGGTGCTCGATGTGGAGTTCGGCCTGTGCGGCTCCGGCGGGATGAGTTGGTTACGAGGTTCCCATGCGGGGATTCCGGGCCTGCCGGAGAGTTGGCGCTTCCACTATAAGGACAGGCCGCGCTCATTCACCCCCGCCCCAGATTTCGTATTCGTAAATATGGGCACCAATGACGGGCCGCGCGATACGGCTGCCGCGGCGGCGCAGTGGCTGCGGGATGTGCGGCAGGCGATCCCCGCGCCGGCAGAGATTGTGGTGATTGTCCCATTCGCGCAAACGGGCAAAGCGCATCTGGAACAGGCGGCGCAAAGCGCGGGAGACAAGCACGTTCAGGTGGTGGATCTTGGGCCGCGCTGGTCGCGCGGTATCCGGAAGTACGGCACGCCGACGCTGGAAAGCCACGACGGACTACATCCCAACGTGGAGGCGAATGGTCTATTTGCCGCCTTGTTGGCCGCTGCCCTGGCATCCCGTCTTTAGGGTATGCGTACTTTCGTTTTCCTGGCGGATCTGCTACTACTCATAATTAAGCTTTATTCAGCATTGCAAATTGCTGTCCGCCAGGAGAACTCTTTCTTTGCGACTTGCCCGTTTATTGCCCGTATTTGTCTTCAGCCTGCAAGGGTTTGCTGAAACGCCCCTTACACTGGAGGCCGCTTTATCACTCGCGCTGGAAAACCATCCGCAGCTACGAGCGGGGGAGGCCCAAATTGATGCGGCACGAGCAGGAATTCGAACCGCGCAAGCGTATCCGAATCCTGAATTCGCAGCGCTCGTTGGCCGGCAAACCTACCGTGTGCCGGAGAACGTGGCCGGACTTGTAACGTCCTATAGTATTACACAGCCGCTCGATATTGGCCCGTACCGGCCTGCGCGCATCGACTACGCCCTGCGAGGCCGGGAGAGCAGCGAACACGCGCGGGGCGTGATCCGGCTGTCGGTACTGACCGCTGTACGCCGCGCCTTCCACCATGTGCTCCGCCGGAAGGCGGAGATCAAGATTCTGGACGAAAGTTTCCGGCTGGTAGAAGATTTCCGCAAACGAACCCAAGTTCGCGTTGAGGTGGGAGAAGCGGGAAGATTGGAAGGAATTCGGGCCGAGGCGGAGTTGGCAACGGCCCGGACAGCGGTCAACAACGCCCGCTTGCAGTATGTAACAGCCCTTACCCAACTGCGCGGGGCCATTGGAATTCCGATCGACCCGGATCGCGTACCGGAGGGCGAGATGGACGCCTTCGTCCCCTTGCCGCCGCTTCTGGACCTGCGTAAAGAGGCGATTGATCAGCACCCTTCGCTGCGCCTTGCCCGTTCCGAGATCCGGCGCGCGGATTCACGGGTGAATATGGAGCAGGCCCAGGCACGGCCGCAGCCGTCCTTGCGGGCCGAAATCGACCGGCCGCCGGACACGCCGACCTACCGCGTGGGGATTCAAATCCCGCTGCCGTTCTGGAACCGCAGAGAAGGGCCCATCGCCGAGGCGGTGGCGCAACTGCGGCAGACGCAGGCGCTTTCCGACGCGCGGCAAGTGGAACTGCTGGCGGCGGTAGACAATGCCTATGGCCGCTATCAACTCGCCACGCAAAATCTCGCCACGTTTCAACAAGGAATACTTCGCGAAGCGGAAGAGAGCGTGAATGCCGCCGAGACCGCCTACCGGCTGGGCGAACGCGGGATCTTGGAAGTATTGGACGCACAGCGCGTGTTGCGTACAGTGCGGCTGGATTATCTCAACGCCCAGTATGAACGACAGTTCGCGTTGATTGACTTGGACGAACTACGCGCCATTGAACCGGGAACGAAATAACATGCGCCTTCGCTGGACGTTAGTCATAGCTTTTTTGATTCTTTGCTCTTGCGGCGACTCACCTCCGCCCGCCACGCAGGCTGCGGCTCCGCCTCCACAGGTCACGAGCGCGATGGAGATCACACCTATCGAGAGCATCCGCGAGACACTCAAAATGGGCACGCCGACGGCGGCCGACGTGGGCCATGCGCTCTCCGTTGCCGCGCGGCTGGAGTTTGACGAGACCCGCATCACACGCGTCGGCTCCCCGATCATGGGACGCATTGCCACACTCGCCGTGCGAGAGGGCCAAGAGGTGAAGAAAGGTCAACTGCTGGCTACGTTGACGAGCACCGGCCTGTCGGAAGGGCAATTGGCGCTCCTCAAGGCCAGCTCGCAGAAAAACCTGGCGATCCAGGCAGTGGAACGCGCGCGGACACTATTGAACGCTGGCGTGATCGGCTCCGCCGAATTTCAGCGGCGGGAAGCCGAACTGGCGCAGGCAACGGCGGAATTCGACGCGGCCCGCGACCAACTGAACCTACTCGGCATGCCGCCGGAGAATATTGACGAGCTATTGAAAGGCCGCCGGTTAAACTCCTCGGCACGCGTAATCGCCAGCATGGACGGGATTGTAATCGACCGGAAGGTGACGTTGGGGCAAGTGGTGGAACCAGCGGATACGGTGTTTGAAATCGCTGATCTGTCCCACTTATGGATGGAGGCCGACGTTCCCGAGCAGAGCGCCGGGAAACTGCAGGAAGGCCAGTTCGTGGAAGCGACGATAGGCGCGCTTCCGAACCTGACATTGCGCGGAAAGCTCTCCTTCATCAGCCGGACCGTGGAGCCCGACACGCGGACAGTCCGGGTACGCATGGAGTTGCCGAATCCGAATGGACGTTACAAGCCAGCGATGCTCGCCACCATGCTGCTAAAAGAACACACGGAGAAAAAAACCGTGATTCCCGTGGACGCCGTGGTGCGGGAAGAGAGCGTGGAACACGTCTTTGTCGAGAAAAAACCCGGCACTTATGTTCTGCGCCCCGTTTCGCTTGGCGACGAGTTCAACGGCAAACGAGTGGTGGTGGACGGGTTGCAACCAGATGAAACAATCGTCGTTGCGGGCGCCTTTCACTTGAACAACGAACGCCGCCGCCGCGCGCAGCGCGGCCAGGGAGAGTAGTCCGTGTTTGCCGCATTGGTTCATGGCGCGCTGAAATACCGCATCGTCATCATCGTGCTTGCGTTGGTGGCTGTTGCCTTCGGTGTGGACGCCGCCCGAAATCTATCCGTGGACGCTTTCCCGGATGTGACGAACATCCAGGTACAGGTGGCTACCGAAGTGCCGGGACGCTCCCCGGACGAAGTGGAGCGCATCGTCACCGTTCCTTTGGAAATCGCAATGACGGGCCTCTCCGGACTCACCGAGATGCGATCCCATAACGCTCCCGGCCTGTCAATTATCACCCTGGTTTTTGAGGACCGAGTGCCCGTCTACTTCGCCCGGCAATTGGTCAGCGAGCGGATGGCCGATGCGCGCAGCCGCATTCCCGAGGGCATCAATCCGGTGCTAGGCCCTGTGTCAACGGCGCTAAGCGAGGTGTACCAATACACCATCGACCATCCCGATGACGGGAAGCGCGCCTTGACCAAGGCGGAACTCGTGGAGCGGCGGATTGTGCAGGATTGGGTGGCGCGGCCATTGCTTCGTTCCATTCCCGGTATCGCCGAGATTAACTCGACGGGCGGTTATGTGAAGCAGTACCAGGTGCTGGTAGACCCGGTAAAGCTGAGTTATTACAAGGTCACGATTCACGATGTTCGCGAAGCGCTGGCTCGCAACAACGCCAATTCCAGCGGCGGACTGCTGCCGCATGGGCCGGAGGTTTTCCTGGTACGCGGCGTGGGGCTGGTTAGCAACGTGGATGATATCCGCAACATTGTATTGAAGGAAGTCGCCGCAACGCCCGTGTTCGTCCGCGATGTGGCCGAGGTCCGGATCGGCGAAGAGACGCGATACGGGGCGATGTTGAAGGGCGGCTACACGGAGTCGGTGGGCGGGATCGTCATGATGATCGCCGACGGAAACGCCAAGCAGATTGTGCAGCGCGTCAAGGACCGTGTGGAGGAGATCAACTCGAAGGGCATGCTCCCTGGCGGACTACGGATCGCACCCTACTATGACCGTTCGGTGCTGGTAGACGCCGCGCTACAGACGGTGACGAAGGTATTGCTGGAAGGCGTCGTATTGGTGGCCGTGATTCTGTTTCTGTTCCTGGGCGATCTGCGGTCGTCCGTAATCGTGATTGCAACGCTGATATTGACGCCGCTGTTGACGTTCTTTGCGATGAACCAGATTGGATTGTCGGCCAACCTGATGTCGTTGGGCGGCCTGGCGATTGCCATCGGCCTGATCGTTGACGGCTCCGTCGTGATTGTCGAAAACGTATTCGCGAAGCTTTCCCACAATCCGAACGCCGACCGCATCCGGACCGTTTACGAGGCCGTAATGGATGTGGCAACGCCCGTCGTTTTCGGCATCGGCATTATCATCCTGGTGTTCCTGCCGCTGATGACGCTGAAGGACATGGAAGGGAAAATGTTCGCGCCGCTGGCTTATACGATCGCTATCGCGCTGGGCATTTCGCTGGTCATTTCGTTGACGCTTTCTCCGGTCTTGTCTTCGCTCCTGCTGAAAGGCGGGTCCGAACACGATACGTTTCTGGTCCGCATGCTGCGCAAGCCGTATTCAGCCATTCTGCGCGCCGCAGTCGGCAATCAGAAAAAGACGGTGGCGATTGCATTGACGCTCTTCGGCGCAACGATCTGCCTGTTCCCGTACCTGGGCACCTCGTTTATTCCAGAAATGAAGGAGGGCACGATTTCCCCGAATGCGGACCGCGTGCCCAATATCTCGCTGGAAGAATCCCTGGAGATGGAGAAGCAGGCGCAGAAACTGGTGTTGACGGTTCCGGGCATCGACTACGTTGTGTCACGACTGGGCCGCGGCGAATCGCCTGTTGACCCAGCCGGCTATTTTGAAACGGACATGATGGCGCAGTTGACGCCTCCCGAACAGCGCAAAAACCGCACGCAGGATCAGATCGCCGATGAGGTCCGCAATCTGGTAGGCCAGTTGCCGGGCGTAAATCCGGTGATGGCCCAGCCTATCTCCGACCGCGTGGACGAGATGGTGACCGGCGTCCGCGCCGACGTGGCCGTGAAGATCTTCGGCGACGATCTGGGCGCATTGGTCCGCACCGCGGATCATGTGGCTCGTGTGGCCAACACCGTGCGTGGAACTGGCGACGTAAAGGTGGACCGCGTGAGCGGCCAGCAGAATCTGACGATCACGATAGACCGCGGGGCCATTGCGCGCCACGGAATCAACGCATCCGACGTGCACGATGTGATCGAAGCCGCGATTGGCGGCAAGGTGGCCACAGAGATCTATGAAGGAGAACGCCGGTTCCAGGCGGTAGTCCGCTATCCGGAGGCTTTGCGCAATAGCATCAAGGATATTCGTGAGATTCTGATTACCGCGCCCGCGGGCGGCACCGTGTCGTTGGGCAGCCTGGCGAAGGTGGAACTGGTGGAGGGCGCATCGCAGATCAAGCGCGAAATGGCGAAGCGTCGAATTGTCGTCGGCATTAACGTGCGCGACCGCGATTTGGGAAGCTTCGTGGCGGACTTGCAGCAGGCCGTGGAGAAGCAAGTGAAGCTGCCGCCCGGCTATTACTACGAGTGGGGCGGGCAGTTCCAAAACATGCAGCGCGCGCGGCGTCACCTGATGTTCATCATTCCGATCACAATCGGCGCGATTCTGTTCCTGCTGTTTCTGCTGTTCCAGTCACTGCGATTATCGCTGCTCATTATCCTGGTGCTTCCGTTCGCCTCCATTGGCGGCGTGGCCGCCCTGTTCGTCTCCGGCGAGTATTTGTCGGTGCCAGCTTCGGTCGGCTTTATTGCGCTCTGGGGCATCGCGGTGCTGAACGGCGTTGTACTGGTGTCCTGTATTCGTGGGCTTCGCGACGGCGGGGCGGACCGGCGTCCGGCCATTCTGGAAGGGGCTACGGCGCGATTCCGGCCCGTGATGATGACCGCCACGGTGGCGGCCCTCGGATTGGTGCCGTTCCTGTTCGCCACAGGACCGGGGTCCGAGGTGCAGCGTCCGCTGGCCATTGTTGTGATCGGCGGATTGATCACTTCCACGATGTTAACGTTGATCGTGCTCCCGGCCATCTATGGTTTTTTTGACGACCAACCGGCCGTCTACCAACACGATATTCCGGTAGAAAGCATTGAACCGGGAACTACGCCGTAATCGCTGCGTGACTTCCGGGTTTGATGTGGGAAAATAGGCAAATTCAGCCGGCCTATCAAAGAATCTATCGATGGTTGCGGGTGTGGGCGCACACCCGTTACCGTTACCGGGAGCCACTGCGGAAGCATCACGATTTACGGGTTGCGCTCTGGCAGGAGTTAATCCAACTGGCGGAATCCATGGAACCCGCCGAGTTCGCGGCCGTGGATCCGATCCCTACTGTCGAAGTACTGAAACGGGCGATTGGATGGCCGCCGCCGAAGCTACCCGAGCGGGCGGAACAGAGCCCGCAGTTTGAGCATGTCGCCGCCGATCTGATGGCAGTCTACCGCCGCGTCCACGTGCAGGTGATGCCGGGACTGCGCGCCTACGGCCTGTTGATCACGCCGCGCGGCAAGGGACCCTTCCCCCTTTTCGTCATTCATTCGGGCGGCGGCGGCTACCCGGAACTGATCCTTTTTCACCAAGGCAATTATCACGACCAGGCGATCGGCGCGGTGCAACGCGGCTACGCCGTGCTGCTACCGAACTACACATACTATCCGTACTTTGACCGGGATGCGGGTACGCCGATTCCACGACTGGTCCGGGAAGAATTGGACGAAGCATTCCGCCGCCGCGGTACTTGCCTTCTTGCCGTCGAACTCATGCGACAACAGTATTTGCTGGACGCAGTATTGGCCCGGCCGGATGTTGACTCCACCCGCGTTTGCGGGTCCGGCCTATCCTATGGCGGATTCTTCGCGATGTATTCCGCCGCGCTCGACCCCAGAATCCGTGCCGTTGCGCTCTCATGCGCGTTTCGCGCCCATTCCGTGCAGGACCCCAACAAGCCGAAAGCCTATATCACCATGGCGACCAGCATGGAATTAGCCGCCATGATTTGTCCTCGGCCCCTGCTG
>DASTML010000094.1:0-9273 GCA_035714175.1 Bryobacteraceae bacterium
TTCTGCGCCGCGACTGTCACCGCGGCCACGTGGTCCCACCCTCCGGGTATGTGTTGCAGGATCACGAAAAGGCTGACGACCGCCCCGCCCACGTAGAGAAACATCTGCACCACGTCTGTCCAGATCACCGCCTCCATGCCGCCTTCGAATGTATAGAACAGCGTGAGCGCAACAATGAGTAGGATCGAACTCATCTCCCCCGTTCCGAGAATGATCGAGATCACAATCGAGATGGCAAATACCCGTACGCCCTCGGCCAGCGACCGCAGCAGCAAAAAGCTCCCAGCCGTCAGTTTTCGGATATTCGGGCCGAACCGCCGCTGCATCAACTCATAGGCGGTGTACATTTCGCCGCGGAAGTAGTGCGGCAGAAACAGCGTGGAGATCACGATCCGCGCGGCCAGGTACCCCAACACCACTTGTAAAAAACCCAAGTCTCCCCGAAACGCGATTCCCGGGGTACCAATCACAGTTAATGTACTGGTTTCTGCGGAAACAATGGAAAAGCCGATGGCCCACCAAGGGGCATTCCGTCCGCCCAGAAAGTAGTCTTTGAGGGACTGCTGGCCAGTGCGAAACCGGGAACCGAACCACGTAATGCCGATCAAGTAGGCCAGAATGACGCCCAAATCCAGGAAGCGCATGGGAAAAGGGGAGTCTAACATAGCGAAAATTCCGTTCGTGGAACAATTCGGATCCAGCAGCCATCTAACAGTCCAATTGCAGTGGGTGCATTGCGGGGTAGAATGCAAGGAAGCCAAGCGGTTAAAGTGTCTGGACGCCACGAAGCCAAAGTGTTGCTTCAACCTTCGGAACTTCGTTATACTCCGGCATTGATCGTGTTCGGGCCAAAAATTTAGGTCGGTTACGGGGCCGCGTCGCGGTGCCACAAATTAAGGACGGGAGGCATTCGGTGCTTTTCAAAAAATTAAGAATGTTCGTGGGGATCGCGGTAGCCGCGGCCGTGCTCTACAGCCAAGATCCTGGCTGGCAGGACCGTGGCGAGTATGAGCTCGTTGTGGAACAACTCGGCAAAGCTACCGATCCAGCAAAGAAGCTGGAGCTGCTGAATCAGTGGAAGCAGAAGTATCCGAACTCGAAGTTCGGTTGGTCCCGTCTGGGCGCCTTCCTGGTCACCTATCAGCAGTTGGGCAAGGCAAAGGAGATGTTCGACACGGCGAAAGAAATGTCCGCCGCTGACCCCAAGAACTTCACCGGCCCCTATTATGTGACCCTTTTGGTCCTGTCCATGGGTTCTCAGGAGCCGGCCGTGTTGGAAGACGGTGAGAAGGCCGCGAACACCATCCTGTCCAACCTCGACAATTTTTTCGCCGCAACCGCCAAGCCCAAAGAACTTAGCGATGAAAACTGGGCCAAACAGAAGGCTGACGCCCAGTTGAAGGCGCTGCAGACGCTAGTGCTCACCGCCACCGTCAAGAAGGACTATCCGCTGGTCGAAGAGCGGCTCACGAATCTGCTCAAAGTGGCTCCGAACAATGCAATGGCCTCCTATCAATTGGGTTCAGCCATCATCAGCCAGCGCAAACAGGAAAAGCAGGCGAAGGCCATTTGGCACTTCGCGCGCGCCTGCGCGTTGGAGGGCGAGGGCGCCGCTCCCGCTGCCCAAAAGACTCAGGTTTGCGACTACTTCGGACGTGTGTATCCGCAGTATCGCGGCGACAAGAAGGGTTTGGATGAACTGAAGACCAAGGCGGCGGGACAGGTATTCCCTCCGGACGACTTCGCGATCAAGACCAAACAGCAGGAAGACATCGAGCAGCTGGAAGAATTGAAGAAGACGAATCCGCAGCTGGCAATCTGGGTCCAGATGAAGCAGGAACTCACCGGCGCTGGCGGCGCTGCCTACGCCGAACAGTTGAAAGGCGCCGCGCTTCCGAAGTTTAAAGGTAAGGTCGTTTCGCTCGACCCGCCGACCAACCCGAAGAAGATTGTCGTCGGCATTTCCGATGCGTCCGCCCCGGAAATCACCATCGAAATCGACGAGAAGGGTTTCCTGCCCGGGAAAGTCGACCCCGGCACTGAACTCGAATTCGAAGGCGTCGGCAAGGAGTTTACCGCCGATCCCTTTAATCTGACTGTCACCGCCGAGAAGGAGAAGATTTCCGGCTGGACAGGTAAGGCTACCGCCCCGGCAGCAAAGAAGGGCGTGGTCCGCAAGAAGAAGTAGGACCGGGCGACCGGCACAAAGCAAAAGGGGCGGAGAGCAATCTCCGCCCCTTTTCTATTTCGTCCAGGCCCTATCGCAGGGCTTCGTTCAAGTCCCGGTCGAAGGCGCGGATTCCTTCCACTTGTTCGGACGTCGCGGGCACTTCAAAACCGCGTCCGACGAAGACTCCTTCTCCTTCCCGCCACAGAAGAGCGGCAAACCCGTTCTCGGTTACGAGCCCCGGCGTGCCAACGTTCCCGAACCCGCCGTCCCGTTTCTCCACCAATGACGCAAAGCCATCGCGTGTGAACACGTAGTGCGTGGAGATCTTCATGTCCGGAATCAGTTCAATCCGTGCGGCCAGCACCCGCTCCAGTTTCGCTAACAGTTCCGCGTCCATTACATCTTGTACCGGCCGAGATCTTCGTCATTCAAGCTCTCCAGCCACTTTTTCAATTCATCGTTGGTCACTTTGTCGGAAACCGAACTGGTCGCTTTGGACGTGCGAATCACCTGTTCTTCCACGTAGATGGGACAATCCGTTCGAAGCGCCAGCGCCAAGGCATCGCTCGGCCGGGAATCCACGCTGATCATTTCGCCGTCTTTCTCCAGCCAGATCATGGCGTAAAACGTATCGTCCCGCAGTTCACTCACCACCACTTTGCGCACGTCGGCCTGTAGCCCGGTCAGCAGCGTTTTAATCAGGTCATGCGTCATCGGCCGCGGCGTGGCCACCTTCTCAATCTCCAGAGCGATGGCATTCGCCTCATACATTCCCACCCAAATAGGCAGGATGGTTCCTCCGCTTACGTCTTTCAGAATCACGATCGGCGTTTGCGTGACCGGATCCATCATTAAACCGCGGATCTTCATCTCAACTTCCATAGCCCGCTCCTTGTTTTGATTACAACACGATCAAGCGGCAACGGCGTCCACTACCGCCTCGCCTACCAGCGACGCCACCCCGGATCGCGTCACCAGCACATCCAGATATGTGCCTTCCAGCGCGGCTTCCGGCCCGCCCGGATGGGTAAAATTCACCGTCTTGTGCTGCATGGACTTGCCCACCCACTGTCCGGTGGCCACATTGAAATGTTCCACGTGCACGCCCTCCACATTCCCCACATACGCGGCGTTGTTCCGGATGAGAATCGTGCGTTGGTGTTCCACCAGCCGCAGCAGACGCCGCCCCTTCTCCTCTTCCGGCACGGCGTCGATCATGTGCACGGCCGGTGTATTCGGGCGCGGCGAATACTTGAAGCTAAAGATGCCGTCATAGCCCACGGCGTCCATCAGGCGCAGCGTTTCCTGGAACTCGGCTTCGGTTTCTCCCGGGAATCCGACGATCAGGTCGGTGGTAATTGCCATCTTGCGGCGCGCGTTCTTCATCCACGAAATGCGTTCCATGTACTGCTCCACGGTATACTGCCGCTGCATGGCTTCCAGAATCCGGTTGGAGCCGCTTTGTACCGGCAGGTGGATGTGGTTGCACAGGGTGGGCACATCGTCGATAGCGTCGATGATGTCCTTGGTGAAGTCCCGCGGATGTGAGGTCGTAAACCGCACGCGCCGGATGCCGGGTACCTGCCCCACCGCCGCCAACAACTGCGCAAACCGCGCACCGGACGGGGAAGGATCCAAGTAGCTATTCACATTCTGGCCCAGCAGCGTGATCTCCGTATAGCCCGCATCGGCCAACTGTTTCACTTCGTCCAGCACGCTCGTCAGCGTGCGGCTCCGCTCAGGCCCGCGCGTGTAAGGCACCACGCAATAGGCGCAGCTTTTGTCGCAACCTTCAATAATGGTTAAAAAGGCGCGGTAAGGGTTATCGCGCCGCGTCAACGGCGTCTCAAACGTTTCGTCCGTGTCCAGGCTCAATCCCGTCACCCGCCGGTCACCCTGTTCAATCCGCACCAGCAGTTCCGGAAGTTTGGTGTACGAGGCCGACCCTACTACCAGGTTCACATGCGGCGCTCGCTCAAAAACCTTCTCGCCTTCCTGTTGCGCCACGCATCCGAGCAAGCCAATCACCTGCTTCGCACCGCCCTTCTTGTGATGCTGCAGCCGGTTGAAAACCTTCTGTTCCGCCTTGTCCCGGATCGAACACGTATTGAACAGCACCAGGTCCGCCTGGTCAGCGGCGTCCACTTGGTTATACCCCCGCTGCATCAGCGTGCCGATCACCTTCTCGGAGTCATGCACATTCATCTGACAGCCAAACGTTTCGATGTAGAAGGACTTCATGCCACTTCTATTATAAAGAGTGGCGGATAGGGCCTTCGCCCGATTGCAGCAGGCCGGAGGCCCACTTACGATCGAACCATGCGGCGCCTCGCCCTTTTGTTATCGATCATTCCCGCGGCGGGCCAACCTTCGCCCCCCAGCCGTACCAGCGTCTACACCTACGATGCCAATGGACAAAGGACTTTGGCTGGGCAACAGATAAGTGGGGCTGGCGGTTCGGAACAACTCGTACGCAACATGAACGGCCGCATCGCTCCACTGGAGCAGGTCGAGGAAAAAGTAATCAGTGAAAATGGCGTCGAACGAATCGTGGAGAAAACGGTTCGGCCTTTTGACGCGGCAGGCGGCGCCCAACCGGGCCAAAAGATCCGCATCACGGAGAGCAAACGTCCCGATGGTTCCAAAATCGTTGATACCCAGATCTACCAAGGCAACATAAACGGAGGGTTCTCGCTCACCGAGCGGAGCCGCGCTACCGAACGGAAAGAAGGGGCGCGCCTTGTGGTTGATACATTGATCGACCGGGCCACCATCAACGGCGCTCTCGAAACTGTCGAAAAGAGGGCGGCCACCACAACCATCGCGGGAGCAAAAACCACCGAAGACACGCTTGTCTATCGCAAAGATACCAGCGGAACATTTTATGCCGCCGCGCGCTCCGTGAAGGAGGTGGAGAAACGAGACGGCCATGTCACGGAAAACACGGCCAACTACGCCGCTGGCGCCCAACGGCAGATGGAACTGGTCGGCCAAACGGTTACCGAGACCCGCCAGGAAGCCAACGGCTCGGAAACCAGGAAAACCAGCGTGTACGGAATGAACGCGCCCGGACGTCCCGCCGCCGGTCAACCGGTTCTACGGGAGCAACAGATCACAGAGCGCAACAAAACAGCTACCGGAACCGTAGAGACATTCTCCATCCGGCGGCCAGCCGTCGACAATCCAAATTCCTTGGGTCCCGCGCAGAAAATCAGCGAAAAAATCTGCACAGGCCCTTGCCAGCAGAATCCGTAAGAAACATGACGGGCCGGGCCTACGTGTAGGCCCGGCCCGGATCTAGGTGTTGGTCGAGGCGCGAAATGGGCGAATTGCCCGTATACTCGATAAGCGCAAAACAAGGGACGATTGCCTCACCGGTTCTGCATTTTTTTCATCGGCGGTAAAATAGGCCCATGCCCTTCCCCATCGATAGGCCTCGCAGGCTGCGACGTACGCCGGCTATCCGCGACTTGGTTCGCGAGACACACCTGCAGCCTTCGAACTTTATCCTTCCCTATTTCGTTGTGGAAGGCGAAGGCATCCACAAACCCATCTCCTCCATGCCCGGCAACGCGCAGATGTCGATCGACCTCCTGGTCGAAGAAGCGCGCGAAGCCAAGTCCCTCGGTCTGGGCGGCGTCATCCTGTTCGGCATTCCCAAGCACAAGGATGAAGAGGCCAGCGGGGCCTATGACGACGAGGGCATCGTGCAGCGCGCCTGCGCCGCGCTCAAGCACGAGGTCCCGGACCTGTTGCTCATCACCGACGTCTGTAACTGCGAATACACCAGCCACGGCCACTGCGGCAAGATCGTGGACAATGATGTCGATAACGACATCACGTTGAACTGGCTGGCCCAGGCTGCTGTCAGCCATGCCCGCGCGGGGGCCGACATCGTGGCGCCCAGCGATATGATGGACGGCCGTGTCGGAGCCATCCGGGCCGCGCTCGATGACGCAGGTTTCAGCAACACCCCCATCTTGAGCTATGCCGCCAAATACGCGAGTTCTTTCTATGGGCCTTTCCGCGAGGCCGCCGAAAGCACCCCGCAGTTCGGCGACCGCCGTAGTTATCAGATGGACCCCGCCAACACGAGGGAAGCCCTGAAAGAAATGGCGCTCGACCTGGAAGAAGGCGCCGACATGCTGATGGTCAAGCCCGCCATGCCCTACCTCGACATCATCAAGGCCGCGCACGAGTCTTTCGATGTGCCCATCAGCGCCTACCAGGTCAGCGGCGAGTTCGCCATGATACATGCCGCCGCCCGCAATGGCTGGATCGATCTCGAACGCGCCATGATGGAGTCTCTCACCAGCATCAAGCGTGCCGGCGCGCACATGATCCTGACCTACTTTGCCAAGGACGCTGCGCGGCTGCTCTAATAGCAGCGAATGAAAGTTAGCCGCCGCCAACTCGCCCAAGCCGCCCTGTTCGCCGCACCGGCGGGAGCCGCCGCCCAACCAGCCGCTCTCTCCCGGGTCACCCATGGCCCATTTCTGGGCTCCGTCGGACCAAACGACGTTTGGATCTGGGGCCGTACGGAGCGTGCCGGCGCTCTGCGGGTCCGTTACGGAACCGCCTCCGGCCGCCTGGATCAACTCTCAGACCCCGTAGCCACATCGCCCGATCACGACAATACAGCCTGGATTCATCTCAGCGGACTGCAATCCAACAAGCGCTACTACTACCAGTTGGACGGCGGCGGTCCCCAGGGTACGTTCCGCACCCATCCGTCCGCCACGGACTTCGCGCACCCCGATACCAATCCCCGCGGCCTGTTCAACTTCTCGTTCGCTTTTGGCTCCTGCGCTAACCAGAAAACCGACGTCGAATTGCCCGCCTACAAGGTGTTGAACCGGCAGCACGCCTCTAAAGTCCTGTTCAGCATCATGAACGGCGATTGGCTCTATGAAGAGAAACGCGATTATCCCGCCGGGGAATGGCGCAAGCAGGTGGGCATCGAAGAGACGGAAACACCCCGCATTGTGCAGATCGCCCCAGCCGTCACCGGCGTGTGGGAGAACTACAAGCTTTACCTGGATCGGGGCAAGCCTCTCGCCGAATGGCACCGCAACGTCCCCGGCTATTTCACAACCGACGACCACGAAATCCTCAACGATGTCTACGGAACCGGTTCCGCCGGCGTCAAGTCGCGCGAAGCCGTCTTCCGCGACATCTCCCTTCACGCTTGGTACGACTACATCGCCGGCTCCACCCCGCTCGCCACCCGCCAAGGGCTGCACTTCGGCCAAGCCACCCTGTCCGGAGATGTTCTCTCCGACGCTGCCTCCGACTTCACCAAACTCGATCCCTCCGAAATCTCGAACCTGCACATTCACTGGGGAGGACAGCGTGCCGGCGTCCCTCCTGGGCCCAAGGCCGACGCCGGTGAGGGCAACCCCAACATGGGCGTCTACAGCATCGTTTCCGTGCTCGATGCACATCGTCTGCGCATCACCCCGGCGCCTCCTTCGGGCGGGGCATGCAGCTACTCCATCGGCCGGCACAATTACTCCAAGTTCCGCTGCGGCAACGCCGAGGTGTATCTGCTGGACACGCGAGGGTTGCGCGACATGCACGATATGCAGAACCCTGGGCGGGAGGGCCTTTACATGCTCGGCAAGAAACAGCATGAGTGGCTAAAGGCTTCCATGGCCGCCAGTGACGCCGACTTCTTCTTCATCGCCTCCAGCGTCAATCTCATGATTCCTCACATCGGATCCCCCGGCTCCACCGACCCCATCGCCGGCAAGGACGACGCCTGGACGGCCTTCACCGCGGAGCGCGAAGAACTCATCCGGTTCTGGGACTCTCTCCGCCGGCCCGTCATCGTCATGACCGGCGATCTCCACAATAGCTGGGCCGTCAAAGTCACCGACACTGTTTGGGAATTCGCCGCCGGCCCGCACAATTCGCAGAACCACCCGCTGGTCAGCGAGGGCAGTCGCCCCATCAACGGAAAATTCGACTCGCGGGGCCGCGAATGCGACATCCGCTGGTCCTCCTTCATCCGCAATGACGTACCGCCCAGGTTGCGCCACTTCCCCATCTACGCCATCGCCCAAGTGAATAACGTCTATCCCAATCCCGATTCGCAGGGAAAAGAACGTTGGGTCGCCTACCCGCGCCCGCACCTGGTGATCCAGTATTATGACGGCTTCAATGGCGATCTCCTCTACGCCGAAGCCGTTCACGGGAAATAGCAACCTGCTATACTGAGAGACAGTGCGTTTCCTACGCACGGATTTCAGGAACGATCCAATGCCTAAGTTGAAGACCCACAAGGGCGCCGCAAAGCGCTTCAAGAAGACCGGTACGGGCAAAATCAAGCGCAGCCACGCGTTTGCTCGTCATATCTTGACCTCCAAGAGTTCTTCCCGGAAGCGCCGTTTGGCCCAGTCCGTCATCATGGACGACACCAACTCGCCCGAACTCAAGAGGATGCTGCCCTACTAGGGCAATTCCCTCCCCTCCGTGTGAACGAGGCGCGCGGCACGTGCCCGATTCACCGGCCCCCGGCCAAACCGGCCATCGAATAACAAGGAGACAAACGTGCCCCGCGTAAAAAGAAGTACAAAACGCACAGATAATCGGAAAAAAGTCCTCGCACTGGCGAAAGGGTTTTTCCTCAGCAAGTCGAAGCTGCACCGGTATGCGCAGGAAGCGGTCGAAAAGTCGCTTTCGTATGGCTACAAGGGACGCCGCCTAAAGAAGCGCGACTTCCGGTCCCTGTGGATTGTTCGCATCTCTGCTGGCGCCCGCGCCAATGGGATCTCCTACTCCCGCCTGATGAATGGGCTGAAGAAGGCGGAGATCAATATCAATCGGAAAATGCTGGCTGACATCGCCGCGAGCGATGCCAATGCGTTCACTGCCCTGGTCGACAAGGCCAAGGCTGCCCTCGCCGCTTAAATCCAACCCCTGTAAAAGAGGAACTGTATGGACCTGCAGTTAGAGGATACCGATACACTGTCCGGCCTGGAGGATCGCATCCTCCGGGCCGTTCAGCTTGTAGGCAAGCTGAAGGAAGAAAACGCCGAACTGAAGGAGCGGCTCGTCGCAGCCGAATCCGAAGCCAGGCTCGCCGCAGCCGCCCGTTCGGA
>DASTML010000095.1:0-25703 GCA_035714175.1 Bryobacteraceae bacterium
AGAGTGTCCACCGGTCCCAAGACCGTTTTCGTTCCCGACAACACATCGTGGAGGAGGGCCGCCTCCGAAACGGTCCGTGTAATTGGTCCGCAGTGGTCTAACGACAATTTCGCCGGAATGATCCCGTCCAGAGGCGTCGCCCCGTAGGTCGCCTTCAGGCCCACAACGCCGCAATACGCAGCCGGTGTCCGTACGGAACCGCCCGTATCCGTCCCCAGCGCGGCATGGGCCATTCCTGTAGCCACTGCGCATGCCGATCCGCCCGACGAACCGCCTGCATACCGGGTGGTGTCCCACGGATTCCGCACCGGCCCAAAATGACTGTCCACCGACGTGCTGCCCAACCCAAACTCCTGCATGTTGGTCTTGCCGATCACAATTGCGCCCGCCGCCCGCAGCCGCCGCACCACCTCAGCGTCAGCTTCCGGCGTCCGGTCTACAAACAAAGCGCTCGCCGCCGTCGTTCGCACGCCGCGGGTGTCGATATTGTCTTTGATCGCAACGGGAAGCCCATGCAGCGCCCCCCGTATGTGCCCAGCGGCGCGCTCCTCGTCCAAAGTACGCGCCTCCGCCAGGGCCTGCTCCCCGGTAACAGTAATAAACGCGTGCAAGACGCCGTCCAGCCGCGCAATCCTCTCCAGGCATTGGGCAACTGCGTCAACGGCCCGCGTCATGCCAGCGCGCTCACATAGCTCGCCACAATCAAACGCGGCCGCGTAATTGCCGTGCCGGCCACCACCGCGTGCGCGCCGATGTCCAGCGCTCGCCGCGCCTCTTGCGGACTTCCGACGCGCCCCTCCAGAATCACCGGAATCCGCACCACGCGTACCAGTTCCGCCAGCAGTTCCCAATCCGGCCCGTTGCCGCCCCGGCCCTCCGTATCCGGCGTATATCCGGACAATGTGGTCGCCACGGCGGCGGCCCCCGCCTCTTCCGCAGCGGCCCCTTCCGCCGCGGTGGCAACGTCAGCCAGTATCACGCACTGCGGGAAAGCGGTAAGGGCGGCAGCCACAAACTGCGCCCCCGTTCCGCCCTGGGGCCGCTGCCGGCTCGTCGCATCCACTGCGACGATGTCGGCCCCCGCTGCCAATAGGGCCGCCACGTCCTCCAGGCCCGGCGTGATCAGCACGCGCCCATCCGCGTAGTTTGACTTCGTTAGTCCAATCAACGGCAGCTTCACCGCGGCGCGTATCGCGCGCACATTCTCCGCCTCGCGGGCACGTATGCCAACAGCCCCGCCCATCTCCGCCGCGCGCGCGAACAGCGACACATATTCCGGCGCATAGAACGGATCGCCCTCTTCCGCCTGGCAAGAGACGATGAGCCCGCGGGCCAGCGCGTCCATCATAGACAGTTTGCTGCCCGCTGCAGCCACAGCGCAAACTGCGCGGTCAGGTTCACTCGCGACGAATACGGCCAATCTTTCACGTCGCGGATCAGCGCCCAATGAACGAATGATCCGTCCGCTTCCTGTCCGGCGATCAGATGATCACACACCGTGCACGCCACTTCCAGGCAGCGCGCATCGCCCGTCTCCCGGTAGAACCATGCGCTGCCCCAGGCCAGCTTATGCGCCAGCGTCGTTCGCAGTGTCTCTCGAGGAGCTCCGGCGACGAACTCGAACACGCGGCCGGCCGCGTCCAGATACTTCTGTTCCCGCGTAATAGAATACATGTCGCTCAGCACGGCCAGCAGCGCACCGGTCAGATGGTGATGTTGATCGGCCGCCTCGCGTTCAATCCGCCGGGGCATATTGCCCGTAGGGGCCAATTCATCGTCCGTGCGCAAGCCGCGTTCTGTATCCCACGCCGGGTAAAAGACCCTCACCCAATCGTTCGCATCAATCACCCGGCACAGATGATCGGCCATACGAACAGCAGCCTCCACGGCGCCGGCGGTATACGCCGCCTGGCAGGCTACCGCGGTCACGGCGGTATTGATGATGCCGCGCCCCGCCGCCGCCTCCTCCTCGCGGCCGAACAGGCCGCCCGTTTGCGGATCCTGCATCGCCAACAAAGAGGGCAGCGCGCGCAAGGAGATGTCGTAGGCCAGGTTCACATGCCCGCTATAAATCATCCACGCCGGTCCGTATGGCCGCTCTGCCAGCGAGGATGGCCGCCCCACGCGAATCTCCGGCGCGTCGAATCCACCCTCCGGCTTCACGTAGGTGCGCCGCTGCCACTGTATGTGCCGCGCGGCTTCTTCGGGACGCCCGCAAAATAGCAGGGAGGCGGGGACCACCATGGACGCGCTCATCGTCTGTAGCGCGCCCAGCCCCCCGTCCTCTTCCTGGCGATCCGTCAGCCACTGCACCGCTCGTCGCACCGCCTCGCGGTACTGTTGTTTCTTTTCGGAGTAACTCATGAACCTTTAAACACGCGGCAGATCACCAGCACCACCGTATGCAGCAGCAGCGATGCCGCCAGCACGATGAAGAAACCCGCCACGGATTCGCGGCTCGGCTTCTGTACTTCCCAGTGCTTCCAGGTCACCAGCCGTGGATACCAATCCTCTCGGCGCATCATGCCAGGTCTCCCGTCAGTTGCGCCAACTTCTCTTCCTGTCCCACCGGCGTGTTGATCGTCAGGAAAAAGCGGTCCAGCCGCTCCGGCGACTCCGGCCGGCTCAATAGGCTGATGATCACGCCGGCCCCCAATCCGCACGCAAGATAGAACGTAATCAACGTAGGGAAATGTTTGTTCCCCGTCCACTCGAAGACCGACGTCCCCACGATCAGCGCCAGGCTGGAGGCCACAAAACTGGCCCACGCGCCATACCGGTTCGCGCGGCGCCACCACAACCCCAGCCAAAACGAAATTCCAATCAACGGGACCAGATTGAACATGAACCGCATCGCCGCCGGAACGTCCGTATGCAGGAACGTCAACGCTACGCCGGCGATGGCAAAGCAAACGGAAAATATGCGGCTGATCAGCAGTTCCGTCTCAAACGCCGGAGTCTTCTTGGCCATCCGCATCAGATTCCGCGTGAACAACGCCGAAGAAGTGATCACATAGACCGCGCCGTTATCCATTACGGAGGCCATAATGCTCGCAAGCATCAGCCCCGCGAATCCGCGCGGCAGCAGATCGCGAACCAACGCGCCGAATACATGGTCGCCGTCCATGGTGTCCGCGCCGTAGTAAGCCATCGCCAGGACGCCGGTTAGCGCCCAGCATATGGTGCAGACCCGCTTCAACGTCACGCCCGCGCAGAAGCCAATGCGATTGTCGAGTTCCGTTTTGCCCGCCGCGTTGTTGCTCATGATATGTGGCTGCGCCACCACGCTGAACATCTGGTTGATCATGGCGGCAATGATCCAAAACAGCCCGATTTCGCCAGGAGCAGTCAGGCTAAATGCGGCGTCGATATTGGCAATTTTGCTCCGCGCCCCGGCTACCCCGCCTACCGCGGTCCACACAAACGGTACCAACAGCACCGACATCACAATCGTCAACGTACCCTGAACCACTTCGTTCCACACGGCGGCAATCAGCCCGCCCATGATGCTGTACAGCAGAAACGCCGCCGTCATCGCGATGGTCGCCGTCGTGGCGCCCACGTAGCCATTCGTCAGGGATTCAATCAGCTTGGCCGACCCGAGCAACGCCACGCTCAGATAGCCGATATTTACCACGATGCCCATGAAGCCGTAGAGTAGTCCCAGCGACGGACCGTAGCGCATCTCATAGAAATCGGCCGTCGTCGTACAACGCGCCCGGCGAAAAACGGGACTCAACAACCAGTACAGCGGCGTGTTGAAGATCTGAATCCATTGATACCAGATGCCGGCCATACCCAGCCTGTAGGATTGCGACGTGACACCCACCGCGCTGTCCGCGTGCGTCCCCGCGCCGAAGGCATACAGGATCATCAGCAGGCGCCCGAAGCTTTGGCCGCCCGTATAGTAATCGTCAATATTCTTAACCTTGCGCATGGCGCGTACGCCAATGGCAATCATGGCCGCGAAATATAGGCCGACGATCGTCCAATCCAGCCAATGAAGTTGCAATATTGCCGGCATGTGGTCTCTTTGCATCAGCATAGTGGCTCAGGACCGGCGCGCCTTTCCGGAGGCCCGCCACGTTCCATTGTGTGGAACCAACCGCCGCGGGTCGCCGAACGGCCGCGGGAAAGCCGCTACCATGCCTATGCGGACATGCCTCAACCATTGAATCCCATCAAACAAGCGTTGCGCGACCGGCGGGTGGTTATCGGTGCGGCGGTAACGATGGATTCCCTCCTAGCGGTCGAAGCGCTCGCCGGCATCGGCTTTGACTTCCTGTTCTTCGATTTGGAACACGGGGCCTTCAGCATTGAACAGCTCCATCACATGGTCGCCCTCTTGCGCGGAAGCGGCGCCGTGGCCATCGCCCGCGTTGCCGGGGATGACCCGTGGCAACTCAAACGCGTGCTGGATACTGGCGTCAAGGGCATCATTATTCCCTTCGTCAATACGGGCGAAGATGCCAGGAATGCGGTCACGCGCAGCAAGTATCCTCCCGTCGGCATTCGCGGTCTGGGGTGCATGCTGGCAGCGGCGCGTTGGGGCATCACGTCGCAGGAGTATGTCGCTGTCGCCAACGAGGAGATCCTCGTCATTGTTCAGGTGGAAACGGCCCAGTCGGTCGAAAACATAGGGGAGATCGCCTCCACTCCAGGCGTCGATGTCGTCTTCGTAGGACCTGGCGACCTTTCGGCGGACCTCGGTGTACCCTTTGATACGGGCCACTCCCTCGTCACCCAAAGCATCGAGTCCGTCGCCGCCGCCGCCCTCGCGCAAAACGTCAGCCTCGGTACCGTTTCGAAGACAGCCGGCGAAATTCGCACGCGCATCCAACAGGGCTTCACGATGTTGGTCGTCACCGGAGATTTGTCCGGCCTGAACAATTCGGCCCGCGAAGCGCTTCGCATGACCCGCGGCGTAGCGGAAGAAGTGCCTGTTACGGCAGCGCCAGATCGCGCGCGGTAATCAGCATATTTTTCAGCATCTGATACGTTTCGGCCTCATCGGGGAAAGGCTTCTTTTTCGACACGCTCAGCGCCGCGATCAGAGCGCCGTGTGTATCGTAGACCGGAATGGCCACGCACCGGTAGCCTGGCTTGCACTCCTCGTCGTCCATTGCGTATCCCTGGGTCAGAACGGTCTGAATGTGCGAACTGAGTTCCACCGGATTGCAGATTGTTTTTTCAGTAAACCGTCGTAGATTGCGCCGCAGCGAAAAGTAGCGGTCGCGGACATGCGGCGGCGAATAGGCCAGCAGAACCTTCCCCAGCGCTGTAGCGTGCGCCGGCATGCGAAAATTCGGCCGCTCCGTTCCTGCCGGCAACCGGCGGGAAGTGCTGCGGGCCAGTTCAACGACTTCGCTGCCCTCTAATATGCCGAGGTGCGCCACGCCTTTTACGTTGTTGGCCAACGAGTCCAGCCGCGGCTCCGCCTCCCAAACCAGCCGGTTGGAGACTCGGGACGTCTGCCCGACAAGTAGGGCGCGTGTTCCCAGCCGGTAGCGCCTCGCTTCGGTTCGTTCCACGAAGCGCTCCATCTCCAGAGTGCTCAGAATGCGGTGAATAACGCTGCGGGAATAGCCGAGATCCTCGGCCATTTCACTAATGCCCCATTCCGGTTTCGCGGAACTGAAGCAGCACAGGACTTCGAGCGCTCGTGTAATCGCCCGTGTTCCTGTCTGCAGGCTGTTCGCATTCTCTGCCGTATGTGGCATGGGCTTTGGAATCTGCCGATTGTAACCAAACTCTCAGCTCAAATGCTAGCTTTGAACGCGTACAATCGGGAGTCTTTCAATAGGAAAACCAAACGGATTCTTCGCCCGGCCAGTTCCCGCAGCGAACGGTCGTTGGCCCAGCGCACGGGCTTTACCTTCTCTCCCCATGGGAACGGGTTTAGCTGATTGAACTTGGCCTTCTGTTCACCTGAGAATCCGGGGATCGGTGTACCGTTCTCTTCCTGTACCTCTACTTCTATCGTTCCGCCTCCGCCGTTGTAGAAGCCCTGTGGATAGCGTGTATAGTTGCAGTTGATCATCAGGTCGCCCCCTGGCCACTTCATCGGCCGCGTGATCAACTGTCCTTCCTTGTAGTCGCCGCGAATCGCAGCAAACCGGTCAATCGGGATCACTGCCATCCCTACTGCGCCATACACCTGGCCCAGTTCTTGCCCGTGCGCTTTGCTCCGGCCGCCAAAGTAGAATCGCAGCGTATTGCCGGAACGGTGCGGAGCCGTATTCACGGTGCTGTTCCACCGCTCGTTCCAGGGGAACCGCGGCGAAATCAGCGGCTTCCGGTCCACGGGCCGGTGCCATTGCAACCCGTCATGGCTCCAGGCCGGCTGAATTTCAAAGACATCGGGATTGCCCTTCCAGCGTTCCACCAGGCCAAGATACATGTCGTTGTATGGAAACCCCGTGAATCCATATAGCTCCACATTGGCTTCGTCCAACAGGTCTGGACGGATAATCGACGACGGCTCGCTCCAGTGTTCGAAGTCGTCGCTCTCCGTTCTCCAAATCGTGCGTGCCCGGTGCCGGGGCAGCATCTGCTTGTGCCGCAGGTAGGCAACAAACTTTCCGTTGCGGTCTCGCGTGCCCATCAGGTTCGTCTGGTCTCCGGAGGTTTGCAGTACAGGCTCCGTCCGTAACTTCCAGTCAATACCATCGCGGCTGACGGCGACATAGGTTCCGGTCGGCGTGTTTCCGCCTGCCCCGTAGTACATCATTTTGAATGGATTCACTGGATCGGCCGTGTCATGGCAGACCGTAACGGCCGTGAAGGACTGTTCTCCCGGCGGATGCCACACAATGTTGTTGTTTTTGTTCCCGCCGTACTCTACCCGGCCCAGCTTCGGCCGTTCCCAGCGCATGCCGTCCGTGCTTGTCACCATGCACATTCGCATCGGCTCCGGCCGGTTGTAGGTCATGTAGTACATGCGCCACTCGTTGCCGATCTTGTGGACGGAGCCGCCGGATATCACGATCTGATACCCGTCAATCGTGGTCTCCGGGCGCAGAACGGGCTCGGGGAAAATTTCCGCCGGCTCCCATACCCGGTCCAGCCGGTACGTCTCTTCAATCCATGTATCGTCCAGGAAGAGTTGGCTCTCCCGCAGGTCCTTGGTATCCGTGTTGGCCGCGAACGTGCGGCCTTGCGTCTGGGGGGCCGCACTGGCGGCAGCGGCGCCAAGCGCACCCGTAAAGAGGGTTCGCCGATTGATCCTGGAATCACCGAAAGGCATTTCGAGATTCTAGCTCCGCGCCGTCAACCGTGGGCTTCTGCAAATCCGGGCGTTCCACACGCCGGAATGGATACGTGGTTTCCCTGCCCTCCTTTTCAAGGTCGCTCGTAAGATCAAGGGCACCAGTTCGGGCAGACTTCAGCCTCACCCAGGGAGACATATGAATCAGCTTCACGCTAGGCTGCTCCTCGCAGCGCTCTGCGCCCAGTCACTATTGGTGGCACAGGGCACAGGCAGTATCTACGGAACCATACTTGACCCCAGCGGCAGCGTCGTCTCTGACGCCTCCGTCACCATTACCAATGAAGCTACCGGCGTACGCCGCACGCTGCAAACCGCGGGCGACGGGCAGTATCTACTCTCTCCCCTTCCCGTCGGGTCCTATCGCATTGAGGTGGAAGCCAAAGGCTTCGGTCGCAAGGCGCAAACCGGTATTGACGTGCGCGCCGATGAACGCGCCCGCGTGGACGTCGAAATCGCCATCGGCCAGACCTCGCAGCTTGTCGAAGTGAAAGCGCAACAGGCCCTTGTCGAAAGCTCCACCGCAACTCTCTCCACGCTGATTGACCGCGAACGCGTCAGCCAACTCCCCTTGAATGGCCGCAACGTGCTGGATCTCCAGCGTCTTCTCCCCGGCGTAACCGGCAACACCGGCGAATCCGGCGGATCCAATCCGGGCCTTTCCGTCAATGGCACGCGCGGCACTATGAGCAACTACACCATGGACGGGGCGAACGCCGTCGACGGCTTCACCAATACGGCCCACTCCATGCCTAACCCGGACGCTGTGCAGGAGTTCTCCATGGTGACCTTTGCCATGAGCGCGGAGTACGGACGAGGCGCCGGCGGCCAGATCAACGTCGTCACGAAATCCGGAACCAACGATTTTCACGGGACGGCCTTTGAATTTCTACGCAACAATGCCCTCAACGCCCGCAGCTTTTTCGCCGCATCCAAGGAAACGCTGCGCCAGAATCAATTCGGCGGAACTTTTGGCGGCCCCGTCCTGATTCCCAAGCTCTACAACGGCAAGGATCGGACATTCTTCTTTTTCAGTCACCAGTCCACCATCCAGCGATTTCACAGTCTGAATACTGTGAACTACCTGATGAGCGATCTGGAACGCCAAGGCAATTTCAGCCGTTCGGCACGCATTCCCAATGACCCCGCCACGAATGCCCCCTTTCCCGGCGGCATCATCCCCGCTAGCCGAATCGATCCCATCTCCCGCAAAGTCGTCGACGAACTCTTGCCAAATGCCAATGGCGGCGCCGGCGGTATTTACCGCTTCACCTTTCCTCGCCGCTTGGATCAAGTGGAATACCTGGGCCGCATCGATCACATCATCAGCGACAAAAACCGTCTCAGCGGCCGTTTCTTCTGGAACGATCGCGACGAACGCCTCATCGGCGGCCTGCCGCAGTTTCTCAACTGGGTAACGGCTCCCACCCGCAACTTCGTCCTGGAGGACACGCATGTGTTCTCGCCCAACAAGACCAACGTCGCCCGCTATGTCGAAACGCTGGTCCAGGAGCGCGGCGGCCAGTTGCTCGGTACTTCATTCGATCAGCTCGGCGTGAAGATTTTTGTGCCGGAAGTCGCCGGTCAGAAATGGCTCGTGCTGTCCACGCCGGACTTCGCTCTCTCCGGACGCCGTCCGTCGGATGAACGCCGCCGTCTCACCCAGATCACGGACACGTTCATGTGGATCAAGGGTAAACACCAGATAAAGCTCGGAGGCGAATTGCGCCGCATCTTCTACGACATCCCTCTGGGCAGCGTCGCCGGCGGGTCGTTTACGTTCGGAACCAACTTCACCGGCGTCTCCTCCGGTGACCTCCTCCTCGGCCTTCCCACGCGCTTCTTCCAGGACGCGCCTCGGCTCCAAACGGCTAGCGGTTTCGAACAGGACTTCTTTTTCCAGGACGATATCCGCGTCTCGCGCCGCTTCACCCTGAATCTTGGCGTACGCTATGAACCGCGCGTACCGGTCCGGGAACGCAACGGCAATTTCACCTCCTACATCCCTGGGGCAAAATCTACGCGTTTCCCCAATGCCCCGCTTGGGCTCGTCTTCCCCGGAGACGCGGGCGTCCCGGTGGGCGGCTACTTCGCGGACTTGAACAACGTGGCCCCACGCGTTGGCTTCGCCTGGGATGTATTCGGTAACGGACGCACCAGCCTCCGCGGTGGTTATGGCGTTTTCTACGACAACATCCGCTGGGGCGGCACGGAAACACAGGGCTCGTCGGAACCGTTCGTCCGTTCCGTTGATATCAACGCGCCCGGCAGTTTCAGTGATCCCTATGGAACGTCGGGAACGCGGAATCCCTTCCCCTTCGATCCGGCTAGCGTGAACAAGGACTACGTCTTCAGCCCGCGCATCAATGCCTGGACCTGGGACCCCAACTTCCGCATCGGGTACCTCCAACACTGGGCTCTCACCGCCGAGCGCGAGTTGCCGGGCTCCTCCATGCTGCGGGTCGCCTATGTCGGCAACAAAGGAACCAAGCTTTGGAGCAGCCGCGACCTCAATTACGCCCCCTACGTCCCCGGCGCTTCCACGCTGGCGAATATCAATGACCGCCGGCCCATCCCCGGCTTCGCCAGCCTGGACCGCTCCGAATCACAGGGTTTCTCTACCTACAACGCGCTGCAGACGACGTTCAACAAACGCTACTCCCGCGGCGTCACGGTGCTTCTGTCCTATAGCTGGCAGCAGACCTTGGACTCCATTTCGCGGGGCCGCCAGGCGCTTTCCCAGCCTTGGCCGAACAACCTGGCTTTGAACAAGGGTCGTGCAAACTTCGCAGTGGACCACGTCCTGGTCACCTCATTCGTATGGGACTTGCCCTTCTTGCGCACTCAACAGGGCTTCGCAGGCCGTGTGTTCGGCGGGTGGCAACTGAGCGGCATCCTGACCATGCGTACCGGTCTGCCGTTTGACGTTGTGCCGGGACAGCCATCCTCCCTCAGCGGTACCGGCGGAGAGCGGGCGAACTTGGTCGGAGACCCATTCCTTCCCAGCGGCCGTTCGCGGCAAGATCAGCTATCGGCCTTCTTCAACAAAGCAGCCTTTGCCGTTCCGCCCGACGGCAGTTGGGGAAACTTCGGCCGGAACGTCATGTCGGGACCGGGCCAACGGAATCTGGATCTTGTCTTCGGCAAGAGCTTCCGGATTGCCGAGCGCCACACCATCTCCTTCCGTAGCGAATGGTTTAACTCCACCAATACGCCAACCTTCAACAACCCGGTCAACGCCGTAACCAACGGCAACTTCGGCCGGATCACCGGAGCCGGCGCGGGCCGTGTCATCCAGATGGCCCTCAAGTACGCCTTCTGATCGCACTTCCTGAAAAGAAAGCCCCGGCGCTCAGAGCCGGGGCTTTTCTTTTATCCTTCCTTCTTTTGCCAGCGGGGGAACTTCAGATCCTGAACTGGTTCGGATTCGAACTCTACCGCGATCACTGGCAGTAGTTCGGGAGCCTTCTCCGGTAGCCCAGTGAATTTCACCCGGTACAACGGGAACCCGAGATCCGGCTCCCTGGGATCGTTTTCTTTCGCCTGTTCGAATGCGACTGGCTTGCCGGTCGCCTGCCACCGCGCGCTCTTGATCTTGCTCGTGAACCGCGCCAGCGTAATCACCGGTCCCGGCCACCGGCTTACATGGAGGAACAGCGTGTTTCCCTTCCGCGTGAAATTCACGTAATTGCTTCGCTGCACCCGGCACCGCTCCGACCCGTAAATCGTTGCGCCGTGGACATCCATCCACCGGCCCACCTCTTCCAGCACCCGCACCGACGGCTCCGGCACGCTGCCGTCCGACCGGGGCCCGATGTTCAGCAGGAAGTTACCTCCGCCCTTCGAGCAGTTGATCAGGTTGCCCAGGACCGCTTTCGGGGTTTTCCAGGTGTCATCGGCGGCCACGTACCCCCAGGAGCCGTTGATGGTCATGCAGGCTTCCCAGGGGCGGCCAACCTCGGCGGGTTCGATTTTCTGTTCGGAAGTTGCGAAATCACCGGGCAGGCCCCCGCGGTCGTTGATGACCATGTTGGGCTGCAGCTTTCGGATGGATTCGTGTAACTTCTCTGTTTCCCAGCCTTTAGGGTCGAGCGGCCAGGTCCCGTCCCACCACAGGACGTCGATCGGCCCGTAGTTGGAGCAGATCTCGTGCACCTGTTCATGGATGTAAGGAATAAATCGGCGGCGGGCGGCTTCGTCCACCGCGCAGCGCAAACCGTCCGGGTGAAACCAGTCCATCATCGAGAAGTAAAAGCCGACTTTGCGGCCTTCGGCCCGCGCGGCCTCGACGTATTCGGCCACCAAATCGCGTCCACAAGCCTGTTTTGTGGCGCAAAAATCGGTCGTTTTTGTATCAAAAAGGCAGTATCCGTCGTGGTTTTTGGTGGTTAAAACCATGTATTTTTGACCCGCCTTCTTCGCCAGACGGGCCCATTGGCGCGCCACGCCTACCGGCGGGCGGAACTTGGCGCCCAGCGGGCGGTACTCGTCCGGGAGGATCGCTTCGTGCTCCATGTTCCAGATATCCCGGGCAATTATCGTGTGCACTCCCCAGTGGATGAACATGCCGAATCTGGCATCAATCCACCAATCCAGGCGAGACGGGGCCGGGAAGGCCGGGCGCGTAAGCGCCGTCCCGGCGGCGGCCTGGAGCAACAGCCGGCGGGACAGTGGGTTCGTTTTCTTCCAATCCATGTCGGGCCTATTATGTCTGGACGGAGGGCCGGAGCGCGCGGGCTACCGGATCGGCGTTCCGGCCCCTGGAACAGGGCTGGCGACGGCTTGCAGCGCCGCAGCCGTAAAAAGCACCGGGTACAACTCCTCGTGGTACCAGAGACTCGCAAAGTAGAAGCCGATCGGGGCGTAGGGAAACCGGGCGCCGGAAGCGGTGCGGTTTTCCAGCCACAGGAGGGCTGCGTCCAGGGTTTCCCGCGGCGCGTCCGGCGCCAAGGCGGCGAGGGCGAGTGCGGTCTCCTCGACCGAAGACGGGACCCCGGGCGCTCCGCCCCACCCCCCGTCAGGATTCTGCGCCTGCCGCAGCCAGCGGATCCCGGCATCGGCTTTTCCGTATGGCCGCAACGCGAGCACGACGCGGGCGGTGCCGAACGTCCGGTTCTCTTCGGCTGGAGCATGCTCATTGCCGAACCACAGGGGGGTCCAGCTTCCATCCGGACTTTGGACCCGTTCCAGATAGGCGATGGCGGCTGGAATGGCGCGTCGAATGCGCGCCGCGAGGAGAGGCTCGACGTGAGGCAACCAGGCGTCCCAGGCGCGGAGGGCATGCGCGGTAAGGTCGGCTCCGCTACGGTCAAAAGGGAGGTGGCCCCAACCCCGGCAGAAAGTGGGTATGCCGCCGTCCCGATTCTGCAGGTCCAGCAGCCATCCGATTCCTTTGGCGATCGCAGCGGTGACCCGGCGATTCCGAACGCCGAGGCGATGCAAGGCGAGCAGCGCGCCGGCGGTATCATCGGCATCAGGAATTGCTCCTGGCAGGTTCGTCCAAGCCCATGCGCCGGGAGCGGCGTGGGTATAGGGGTGTTCCGTTTGAAACTGTTGCTCCAACAACCAATTGGCGATCGCTTCGGGACAGTCCAAGACGGCCGGATCGAGCGCATTGACGGCTAGGGTAGTGACCCATGTGG
Source organism: Bryobacteraceae bacterium (assembly GCA_035714175.1). GTDB lineage: Bacteria > Acidobacteriota > Terriglobia > Bryobacterales > Bryobacteraceae. The sequence continues at coordinate 12,910 of DASTML010000095.1, forward strand.
AGAGATTCGTGTCGATGGGCCAACTCCCGTCCGGGCGGATGGAGGCTTGCAGGAAGCGCATGCACTGGGACGTGACGGGATTTTCGCGAAAACCGGCGGCGATGAGACTCATCGCTACGAAGCTGGTGAGCGGGGTCGCTTCCAGGAAGCCGCCGCAGGAAGGCTGGATGGATTGGAGGACGCGGAGCACGCGGCCGGTGACGGCATTGCGCAACGCCGCGAGGCCCCAAACGGGGCGGGCGCGATGACGGGCAAGCCCGATGGCGATCAATGCGGGCAGGGCGTAGCTGACGACCGGGAGCCGCAAGAATTGAAACCACTGGTGAGGGCAGGCGGCGAGTTCAAACGGGAGTTGCGGCACACGGCGCCAGCCACCGGGACCGAGGCGGTTGGCAATGGTCAGGGCTGTGAGGATGGGGACGGAAAACGTCTGATCCTTGCCGTACCGGCGCTTGATAGCTTGTGCCAGAGGCTCTGGTTCACTGGAGCCCGCGGCGCGGGCCAGCCATTGGCGGGCGCGTTCCGCGCACTCCCCATCCGGCAGCGCGGCCCAGCAGAGTGCGGTCGTGCTGATATTGCTGCGGCAATCCACGGTATCGCCCCAGCCGCCGTCTCCGTTTTGGACGGCCGCCAGCCACTGCCGTCCACAGGCGACCAGTTCGTCCCGGCCGCCGTAACAAGAGAGCGCAATGACGGCCGTGGCAGTGGAAAGCGCACTGCTTGCCAGATGGCCCTCCCATACCCCTTCCGCATTGCGCAAGGACAGCAGGCGGCGAACGGTATTGGCCTTGAGATTACTCATCGCATCCCGCTACAGGCTGAGATAACCGAGAGCGAGCAGACCGTAGTAGGTATATTCGCAGTCCAGGGTTTCGTCCGCCCAACTGCCGAGGAAGCCGCCGCGGGTGGTCCAGAGGGTGTCGATAAAATCCAGGGCGGGTTCCCGGACGGCATCGAGCGAAGCTCCGAGGCTAACCAGAGCATGGAGGGCGGTAGCGGTGGACAGGAGATCCGGCAGAGGCGCCGCGGGTACGGCAAGAAAACCGCCGTCCGCATGGCGGCAACGAAGCAGCCAGTTCCGTAGAGCGGCGGGAACCGGCTCGCCCAAATGCCGAAGAATGCCGATGGCAGCGGCGGTGGCGGAGGTCTGGCCGAAGACGGCTCCCGGTTGATTGGAATAAGCCCCATCGTCCGCGCGCAGCCGTTGCACGCAACCTAGCAGGCGATCCGGGTCCGGCAAAGGCATTTGCAGATCCTGATAGGCGCTGAGGGCAAGAAAGCTTCCATAAACCGTGCCGGCTCCGCTGGCCCCATAACCGCCATCCGGCGTGCGGAATTTTTCCAGATTTTCCGCCAGTTGTTCGCAGTCAGGGAGAGGAGCGCGCTCCACGTTGGCCCAGCAGCGGACCAGGGAGGAGAGATGTACGAGGTCCAGGCCAGCTCCAGAACCGAACTGCCGCAGGTACGATGCCGTGGCTCCCGGCGCCGGCGCGGACAGAGCGCGGAGCGATTCGAGCCCGAAGACGGTGTAGTAGATGTCTGGGGCTCCAGCGCGGTCTAGAAAGGCGCCACCCGATTCCTGACGCTCCAGAAACGAAGTGATCAGTGCAGCCGAATCACCGAGGAGTTTCGGCGCCAACCGCGCCACTTGCAGCATTTCGAGTCTCAAACTCACTGCACCACCCCTTGATCTCGACGTTGAATATTTTGCCGACTACACGGCGCAACAGCCCCTTAATGCTGGAGTGATCCAACGCCGTAAGGGAGCGCACCGCCTCCTCCTTATAGGACTCGAGCAAGCCGCGGCAACGCTCCTCCGCCTTACTGTCTTCCAGGGCGTGGGCGATGGCCGATGCATCCGCTCCTGACGACTGTCGCAGCCAGTAGCGCTGAACGGCTTCCCCTTCCTCCCCCTTGGTCCTCTGCCGTGCGATGGCCATGGGAAGGGTGGGACGCATGGCTTCGATATCGGAGGTTCCGCCGGCAGCCACAAGATCATCCAGGTCGTCCCGGATCTGATACGCGATGCCCAAAGCCTCACTAAACTTACGCAGGGGCGCGGCATAGCGCCCGTCCGCTCCCGCATAGATGCGGCCAATTTGCAAAGCCACTTCAAAAGCGGGCGCCGTCTTCCGGCTGAATATCTGCAGGACCTGCTCCATCGTCATAGGACCAGGGTCGCGAAACCAGGCGAGTTCGGCCCCCTGCCCAAGGCAGAGTTGACGCTGCCCGTCCGCGGCTATCCGGACGGCATCCGCACGAATGTCCGCCGGCGCGTCCATGGCCGCAAGGAGACGATAGCCTTCCCCGAGAAGGAGATCCCCGGCATTGAGCGCAACGGGTACGCCGTGTTCCGTATGCACGGCCTGTTTTCCATAGCGTTCCGCATCGTTGTCTTCAATATCGTCATGAATCAACGAGGCCTTGTGGAAACACTCCACGGCAACGGCAGCCTGCCTCAGACCGGAGGGGAGCGGGGCCTCAGGGTCTTCCGCAAATGCCTTGTAAGCGCAGACTGTGAGAAAAGGCCGCCAACGTTTCCCGTCAGCCAGCAGCCATTCCCGAGCTATCTCTTCGGCATGGCCAGCGGGCGGCCCCATGACTTCGTCCAAGGCCGCCGCCGTGAACCAGCCGCGCACTTCTTCCTTCAGCGCTTCCAGGTCCAGACGCCGAGTGCGGTCGTCACTGGTGAGATGCAGCACTTCCCAGACCCATTCGACATCGACGCCGGTATCCTTGCAGTCATCCTGCAGCAAGGGGATGGCAATGCCGGGGATGGCCGCAGCTTCCATGTACGGCATGGCGCGTTCCAGGACACTGAGGCAACTGACGCCGACGATGGCGTCAATCTTGCCCGTCTGGATCATGGCCATGACAAGAGCCGAACCTTCGGCGACGAGAACGGCGTACCCCAGTTTTTCGGCCTCTTCCTGCAGATCCTGGATGGAGCAGAGGCCGCACTGTTTGCAAAGGAGACCAAAATCGTCAAACGGCGCGGGACAACGGTCCTCCACGCGGAGACATTTCGGGAGCAGGAGTAGGCGGCGTTCAAACGGTACGGGGGCGAGTTGCTCCCGCCAGATTTCATTGTTGAGCAGCACACCGGCGTAATCGACGTACTTCGGATCGATCCCGGAACGGGCAATCAGGTCTTCGGCGATCGTCCGCAATTCATCCAGCACGAGCGGCGGCACCAACCGATCGCGATGCGCGGCCACGTACCGCTGCACTGTGACACGCAAACCTTCCCGCTCCGCCTGGGTCTGGGGGATGTTGGCCTGCGGCGCGCGCGCGGGCAGCACCGGAACGGCCTTCGGCAGCGTAAGAATGGGCGGCAGTTGCGTCATCTAGGTGTAGGCCCCAAAACCGAAGAACCAGTGTTTCTTCGCAAAGCGGTACGCCCAATGCTCTTCGGGAATGACATTCTCTGCATTGTACTGGCTTGTGCGCGGTTCGAGCGCATCCAGTTCAGCGAGCGCCGTACCACGTTGGGTGGTATCGCGAGCGCCGTGCTTCGTCACCAGGTCGCGCACGAGGTCCGGACGCTCCAGGACGATGCAACCCCGCGTCGCCTTGGCGGCCGTTTCGCGGAAATCCCGCAGAAATCCAGACCCATTCAACAGTTCGTAGATACCAGGCTTGTCCTTAATGTTTTCAGACGCGAATTGGATGATGGGGCAGGGCTCCACATCTCCATATGGGCTGATGTGGTGGCTGACGCCGGTTGCCATGGGGCAGAGGGCTTCTCCCTTGTCATCCCAATAGGCATCCACGATGGCGATGGGCAGTTTGGCCCGCATCTGGACGGCGAACTTGCGGATGCGGAGGACCTCCTCCGCCGTGAGCGCGAGATGGCTGGCCGGCTTGGGTCCTACAACGCGATAGGTGTGGAACCAGGCATAGTGTACGCCGAGATCGATGAGACGCCGGAGCCAGGATTCAGTGACCAGATCCAGATTCGTTTTGCAGACACTGGTGGCAACACCGGTTATCAGCTTGTTGCGCCGGCAGTTTTCCAGACCCGCCAACGTCTTATTGAGGACGTTCAGGCGGCCACGGCGTTCGTCGCTGATGACTTCCGAACCTTCAATGCTGATGAGCGGAGTGACGTTGCCGACGCGGCGTAGTTCCTTGGCGACGGCGTCCGTAATGAGTTGGCCGTTGGTGAAGACCTGAAAATAGCAATCGGGGTGTGTCTCGAAGAGCTCAATCAGATGCGGATAGAGAAAGGGCTCGCCGCCGAGGATACCGAAGTAAGAGTTGCCATGGGCCTTGGCATCGTTGATGATGCGGTTCAGGTCCGCGATGTCGATGCTGGCGGACGGCTTGTCGACGTCGACCCAGCAGCCTTGACAGCGGAGTTGGCAACTGGAAATAACGGAGATGAAGAGGAAGGGAGGAAAATGTTCTCCCCTGCGCAGACGCTGCTTGTACAGTTCGACCGAACGGACGCCCTTGACGCCGAAATTCCAGGCGATTTTACCGAGCAACCGGGGATCGACTTCCGTCAACATGCGTTTGCCGAATTGAAAGATCATGATTGCTCCGAAGTTCTATCCCATACGGCCTGGGCGCGCTGTTTGGCGGCTTCGGCTTTCGCGAGGATCTCACCGGGCGAGGGCAAAGCGGCAAGAACCTCGGGAGGGATGCCGGCTTCCCTTGTGAGTTTCAACAGGCAGTTCTGCCTTTCCTTCAACGCGCGATCTTCGTCCCGCTCCTTCGAAAACCGGGACTTTGCCTTGGCCGAACGATCCCGCAACGCCGCATAAATGTCACCACCGAGCAACGCGGAGATATCGACCTTCAAGGCTTCGCGGCGCATATCGTCCGCATTCACCTCATCGCCATTGATGGGGCTATGGCGATACTTGGGAAAAAGAATCGCGACTTCTGGACAGACACGCGAACAGGCGGGACATTCGGTCTTGCAGTTGGATTCGTTCTGAACCTGGATTTTGTGGTCCTTGGATACGCCGTAGACCTCAAAAAGGCAGAAACTGAGGCACTGCATACAGTTCGTACAACGGGAATAATCGATGACAGGGAACCAGGGCTTCCACTTGCCGGGAGGCGGAGCGGCGGCGGCGGTGCGCTGTTCGTCGGCCAGCGCGGCGAGCGCTTCCGGGGTGAGGTTTTCCAGTTCGCGGAAGACGAGCACGGCGGGGCCCTCCGGCTGGTCAGCCGGGAGCGCGCCGTTGAAACGACCGAGTACAAGGAATCGCCCGCCCTCCTCCGCAGAGGCGACTGTCCCCCCCTTTTGTACGGCGGTGACGCTGTGGCCCTGATCGAGGAGCGCGCGCAGTACAGCGGCGCGCTGCGAGTGCTCCAACGGCGCGGCGCCTTCTCCTTCGTACAGAATCACGCGAAAACTCATCTAGTCCGATTTTCCCATTGCATCGAGCACTGATTGCGCGGAATCCGCACGCATGTTGAGAATTGTGGCCTGCTCCGCGTCCAGGGGCGCCGAAGCGGCGGAAAAGAGCCATCGGACGGCGCGAGGATAGCAAGCGGCGATGGTGACCGGGCCCTGGGCAATCTGCACGAGGAATGGGTCCTTGCGCGCGGACATCTCACATAAATCAGGGACCGCATCAAACGCGCGGCCGGATGCGGCCAAGCCATCCAGCACCTGCGCTTTCACATCCGGCGGCAAGACGCGCGCGAACGAGCAGTTGCAGTAGACCAAACGGCTCATGCCATCGCCATCCGGTGCGTGGGGTCCGGTTTGCCGGGGCGGAAATGTTCCTGCTGCTCAACTACCGCCTGGACCGCAAATTCACCGGCCGCAGCCTGGAGAGCGTCCTGCGTGAGCTGCCAGAGAATTTCGGGGGCTTCTTCGGCGCGAAGGTTTAGAATCAGTTCGCCCGCCTCCAGAGGCGCCTGCAGCGAGTGAGACTGTTCGGCAACGGTATCGTTGCGGACAAGATTCAGGACCGCGATGTCATTGCCCTGGTCCGGCGAAAGCGTCATCTTGAGATGGGCGATTTCGCCCGAGATCATGGCAGATTGAATCTTCGCCGCCAGCGCGTGCAGGAAGGCGTTGCCGTCAAAGTCCATCCCACTCAGACGAATGGTTGCATTCAGCCAACCTAGCAACGCTTCGCCTTCGGCGTAAATTTCGTAGTCGACTTCGGGCGCGGCCTGCAGGCCCGTACCTTCGGAGAGAATGTATTGAAACCAGGTATCGAGTCCCCGCCCAGTTCGCGCAGAGATGACGTATTGGGCAGCGTGGGGATAGCGCTCCGTGAGAGCGGCCTGGAGGCGTTGCAAGCGAGCATCGTCGAGCAGATCCGCTTTGTTGATAACGATCGCGTCAGCCTCTTCCAGTTGCTTGTCGTAGACATAGTGAACCTTCGGCGCGAAGGCACGGCCCGGTTCCAGGCCCAGCATGCGTTCAGCGCGCACGGGATCGATCAGCACGCTGAGCGGCGCAACTTCAAAATTGTCCCCATAGATGCGGCGCAACGGATAACTGACAGCGGCGCGCAAATCGGTACAGCTGCCCACAGGCTCGGCGACAAAAGCGTCCGGACGATTGTCACGAGAGAGATTCTCCGAGGCCTCGACCAGCGTGTTGAACCGGCAACAGAAGCAGCCGCCGCCAATTTCCTCGACGTCAAAGCCATTCGAACTGAGCATCGCCGTATCGACCAGGCCGAAACTTTGGTCATTCGTGATGAGACCGGGGCGTTTGCCGGCGGCGCGAATGTGGCGGGCCAAGGCCAGAACCGCCGTGGTCTTGCCGGCTCCGAGAAAGCCGCCGATCATTATGTAACGGGCCTTATTCATTCGTTTTCTCCTGATCGTGCCGACTGCCCAACATTCTATCGATTGTGGCATCCAGTATTGCAATGTAGCCATGAACGTCCAGTGCGGCTGGTTCCGGAATGCCACGGACTTCGTAGAGCCAGCCTTCGTGGTAGGGTTTGGCGTCAACGAGCGTTATGTCGTTCTCGAGTTCGGGGTTCTGCCGGTGAAAACTTCCCTCCGCGACGCAGTAAATATCGCTGATCGCCTTGAAGCCTTCCATCCAACCGATGGCCTGGCCGACTTCCACCCCGGTTCCAGGCTTTTCGTTGAAACCGAAATCGACGATATCGCCCAACATGCGGCTAGCGAAGTGCGTCATACCAATCCGCCAGATGCCGGACTCCACTTCCATAAGCCAGAAGTGGGACTTCGTGTAAAGATACCGCTCCGGCAGGTGCGTCAGAAATCGCGCCCGCTTGTAATACATTGTTCCGTTACGCGATTCGGCCATGCAGAGCCTCCGCCATTTTGTCGAAATCGGGTGGGGCCTGCCCGCCATACCAGGAGAGGCGAACGGCTCCCGCGGACTGTGAGTCCGGTATCCCCATTGCTTGCAGGACGTAGCTGCAATGGATCCGGTGCGACGAACAGGCGGCGCCGTTAGATACGGCGGCGATCGGCGCCCAGGCATCGATGACCTCTTCACTGGTCAAGCCGGGGAAGGATAGATTCAGAATGAACGGCGAGGAAGCGTCCGCAGCGCCCTGGAGACGCGCATGGGGAAAAGCACGCAGGGCGAGGCGCTTCCACTCGATAGCCATTCGCGTGCGCTCATGGCGCTCCCGCGAGGCAAGTTCCGCGGCCAAACCGAAACCGGCGATTAGATGAGACGGCAGTGTTCCCGGCCGCAAACCCGACTCCTGCCCTCCACCGAACAAAAGCGGCCGCAGCTTCGGCGGGGCGCCGGGATCTTTGGCGCGCGGGAGAATCAAAGCTCCAACCCCTTGCGGTCCACCGATTTTGTGAGCGCTGACAGTGAGGCAGTCAATCCTGGGGTCGCGCAAATCTTCCCACAACTTGCCGAAACTTTGAGCCGCATCTACATGCAAACGTACTTGCGGATGGGCGCGCAGCGCTTCGGCAATTTGCAGGATAGGTTGGACAGCGCCGGTTTCATTGTTCACGTGCATCACACTGACGAGATCTGTCTCCGGGCAGAGGGCGGAGAGGATGTCCGAGGCGTCTATCGACCCTGTTGACGCCGGGGCGATGCGCGTGACGCGGCACCCGCGGGCTTCGGATTCGAGAATTGGTTCGAGAGTCGAAGGGTGCTCGATCTGCGTGGTGATGATGTGGCGAGGCGCGGCGCCGAGAATCGCCAGATTATTGGCCTCCGTGGCCCCACTCGTGAAAATGACGGCGCCGCGGCGGGTTCCCACGACCTTCGCTATTTGATCGCGAGCCCGCTCCACAGCGCGCCGGGCGGCTTCTCCGTACACATGTGTCCGGCTGCCGGGATTGCCGAATTCTTCGGTGAGGTGGAGGCGCATGCACTCGATGACACGAGGGTCAGGCGGCGTGGATGCGGCGCAATCCAGGTAGTATGGGCGGTTCAAACGGACACCAGCCCGGCTTCTGGATAGAGGGCTTGCAACCGAGCGGCGAAGGCAGCGGGATCGACGGACGCGTTGATCAGAAAGCCGGCATGCGACCGATTATTCCGGTACGGCGGCTGACGCTCGGGTTGCTGCAAATAGCGCTCTATTTTGTGGATGGGAAAGCCGTACAGAATCGTTCCGTGGTGAAGCAATGTGCGACGCAATCGCCGTTGGGCGGAGCCTGCGAATTTCCTTCGCCCGACCGTAAGATCGTCTGCGATTCGCTGCACTCCCGGCACGCCCGTAGCTTCCGCAACTGTATCGAGGATGACGGGGTAGCTTGCCGCGATATCGCGTAGATGCGGGCGGCGATCCAGATCGAGGATCAAGGAATAGTTGAGGCATCCAGGGCCGAGCAACACAGCGCCGCCGCCGGACTCCCTGCGGAGCACCGGGATGTTATCCCGCATACAGACCTCAACGTGTACTTGCCGGCTGCTATCTCCTCCGCGGCCCAGAACGACAGCGAGATCGGACGGTTCCCAGATAAAGAGTCTTTCCGAAGCGATGGAAGCTGCTTCAGCCTCCTGGTGCAACTGACGCTCCCGTTCGAGGAACTCGGCGGCCGTATTCATTTCTGATCTTTGACGGTCAGGCAGCCGCAACCGGGCAACGGAATTTCGCCAGGGATTCCGAACCCCGTCTGGATATCACCCAACACCGTGCCGCCGGGATGCGCCGAGAGCAACAAACGCAAAATGCGGAGACGCGGCTCGGCTCCCATTGCCGAGAATCTATCCGCATATCGCATCACTTCGTCAGGAGGGGCCATGCACTTCTGACTAGGATACATTTCCTAGCCCCGAAGCCGTGGCCGTTCGCTACAGGCTAGGACTTTCCATTCGAGCCGGGCCGTCCTGGTCAAACGGAGGCTTCTGCGCAATTTCGAACGAACCAGAGACCAGGAGATCCGAATCCGGCAAGCCGCGGAACGGTTCCACCAGGCGGGGCCGGATCTTGCGGATCATCTCGAGATGTTCTTCCGTGTAGTCCACGCCCAACGTGAGTTCCGTTTTGTGCGGCACGATTTCAATCGGATTTGCGGAATAAGAATTGTCAATCAGGTGAGCCGCGTAAAATGCGGTGCGATACCCGCGTCGATGCATCTGCTCGCGGTAGTAATTCATTAGCCGGCGGGCAGGCCGATCGCTCCGGCTGGCCATCCACGCATACACGCTCTCGGGAATGGTCAAAAACTCCAGTGCCTGGAAACCATTGGCGTTAAACAGGCCGTAGTCACGGTGATCGACTTTATGCAGCATCCACCCGCCCGGTTTCAGCAGTTTGTCCATGCTGCGGAAAAGCTTGTCTCCTTCGTAGATCTCCTGCAGAACGCCTCTGGAGATCAAGAAGTCAAATGGCTCACTGAACTGCGTGTCTGCATCTTCGGCGCCCACGCCGTAGACGCAGCGTACCCGCTCCGGATTGAATTGAATCCCCGCCGAAAGGTCCACCGCATCGTCAAAACGATGCCGTTCCTCGTCTCCCGCAAGCCCCGCGCGCAGTTTTTCGTAGATCCGCCGTTCCTTTTCCACATCCCGGATCGCATCGAATTTGTCGGTCGCGGCGTAAGAAGCGATACCTGCAGCAATGAACAATAATCCAACCCCGACATTGTCGCCCGGACCGTACTCCAGCATTGTGCGGCCCTGCAGCATGCGCGGCGTTAGGCAACCATACTGAAAGTACTCGTTATACTGCCGGCGGCAATACGCGACGCTCTGTTCGTCGCTGAACTTCAGGTGCGTCGAACCGGTGATGGAGTCGAACTTGCCATGTTGGAAGCGCCAGCGCACGATCGCACTGTGCGCGATCGTGTAGGCAATAAGAGCCGACTTCCGACGTTTCAGTTGTCTGCGAATGGAAGTAATCACTGTAGTTGCTTATCGGCCGGGCCATCCAATACTCGAACCAGGCTTTCACTTTCTCGAAATTTTCACTTCTTGCATTGACTCCCGAGTGGCCGAAGGGGTTTGCGTTGGAGCGTTCGGCTCGGGTTGGGGTCTAACGGTGTAGGTTACTTTGATCGTCAAGCAAAACCGGGGGACAGTATCTAGGGCAGCATGCGAATTGCCTGGCATGTTTCCCCTTACGATCTTGGTTTTTTCGCCTTACTGCATCGAGGCCGATGAGACGATAGGCGAACAGAGCCATGGCATAGCCCGGTCAAGAATCCAGGACCGAGGTCGCCATTGCCCTTTCGCCGGCAGGCCCGGCAATTGAACGCCGCATATCCCCGCACGTCGTCCAAATAAAAGAGGTATCTATCACCAATTGCCGGTGTACACTGGAGCCTTGCAGCGTGTTTACGCAGTTTTGCTGTTGCTGATCACCAGCCTTGGCTTGGCGAAGCCGCTGCTCGTAGCCAGTCCGGAGTCCAAGCTTCCTGCCTGCTGCCGCCGCGATGGCAAACACCATTGCGCAATGAGGGGCTCCACAGCCCAGGCAGAGTCGAAGCCTTCGGGCGCGATCTTCGAGCCGAAGTCCGACAAATGCCCATTCTATCCGATGGGCTCTTTGGCTCCGTCTTCCGCTCATGCCGCATTGCTACCGGCGAGCGCTCTGCTCCACCTTCCGGCATATGTCCCGGATTTGGCAGCTTCGACAGACCTTGTTCAGGTAGAAGCTGAGACTTGGTCTGCGAACGAACGCGGCCCTCCCGCCCTCCTCCTCTAACTCATCTGCGAACTGCCAAATGGACTGAGTAATCGGTCTGTCTTAGTGCGATCAGGCGTCTCGTTGGGATTCCGGATTTTTCGTAAATCCGGGGCGACGCAGCCCTGCCTGCATTCGTACATCCGGTTGACGTTTCAGGAGATATCCGTGAAGAAACTTTCTGTCGTTCCATATTTGCTCTTCGCCAGCATTGCACTGCCCGCCCAGGAGGAAGCAGTCCTGCGCGACGCGATGAAACAAATTGGCCCGGGCAACGGTGCGCTCGGTAAAAAGATTGCCGCCAAGGACACGTCCGCTTCTGAGGACGCGAAGAAATTGCAGGATTTGTTTAAGGGTACTCAGGCGTTCTGGCAAGCCAAGAGCGCTACCGATGCCGTGGAGTTCACAAGTAACGCCGCGGAAATCTACGGGAAGGTCGCCTCCCTTATCGCCGAGAGCAAGTGGGAAGAGGCGACCGCCGAACAGAAGAAAGTTGGCGCCAACTGCATGGGATGCCATACCGCACATCGTGAAAAATCGCCGGATGGCAGTTGGAAAGTCAAATAAAAGCGCCTTGAACGATGAGCAGGCATAGCCGAATCTAGGCATTTAGCGCGCGACCACGAGTGGAGCGATAGGGAGCGGCGGGGAGTCCGTACAGGGAGACTGCCGAGCCGCGGCGCCGCGTAGGTACGCCGCCGCTCGGCAGGGTGGGCCACTAAGTCACAGGCCGCTTCGCGGAGGGCCCGGTTGGAAGGAAGGACCTAACAAATGTTTTGGCAGGGTACATTCGACGCCATCGCGGGAAGGGTTGCCGGCGCATTGCTGACAATCCTCCTGCTCGCGGCATCCCACGTACCGCCATCTTTGCTGTTCTTTCAAGCGCTGGCCAGCAACACGAGTTGCACCGCCCACTGCTGTCGCGCCCAACGGAAGTGCTGTTGCCGCAAGCTTCCTCCCGCTCCCCACGGTCCGGCGTTTCACTCCTCATCCAGTTGCCCATCCGGCTGCAACCGCGTCATTCTTTCCGCGCCGCAACCCCACTGGCTTGCCTACCTGCCGGCGATGGATTTCCTACGACTGGCTTCCGGTTTTGGGGTTCTCTCGATTGCAGGAACTATGCATTACAGGCGCCGCGAGACCTGGCTCCGGCTGCTGCAGCGCCCGCCTCCGAATCCTGCCTACTGAATCTTGCCCATCCACCCCGGGAATCGCAGACAGCATTCCCGGCCGAATTCAGTAAAGACAGGAGTGTAGCGGGATGTTGTTCGCTGCAAGGTCCTTGGTGCGTCCGCGCCACGGGCCATACACACGCCGCGTCGCCTTGCACGGCATTATGTCCTTGGTATTGCAAGCCAACCCGGCAAACGGAGATGTGAGGCTGGAACAGCTCTTCAGCCGATTCATGGCTCCCTGTTGCTGGCGGGAAAGCCTACTGGCCCATCACTCTCCAAAGGCAGATGACCTTCGGGCGCAGATCCGAAAGTATGTGGCGGCGGGACGCTCTGACGAGGAAATCAAGCAGAGGCTGACCACCGAATACACCTCGAGGATCCTGGCTATGCCTGAGGGAGCTAAAGGGGAGTGGCTGCAATGGACTCCAGTGATGGCCATTGCAGTAGGTCTCGTAGCAGCCGGGAGTTTTCTCCGACGTTCACTGGCACGCCGCACACAGACTGCGGCATCTACGGTCACAGCAGCAACTCTGCCGGCCGATTGGGAGGATTTTGA